>JBCDGT010000348.1:0-4779 GCA_038750915.1 Bacteroidota bacterium | reverse complement strand
CGTTTACCACGGCGATTATTGAGTAAGGGGGCAGCTATATCATCAAGGAGTACATCGAACCAGCCACGTTTTTGTGGTTGGGGGCCAGCTTTTTTACTAGCCTGGTGCGGGCTCGCATTCGCACGCCCTCTTCCTGCTTGCACTAGGGCACGTTGCTCAGGACTGAGCAAGCGCATTACGCGCGACCGAAGAGTTCGGCGCTGAGCGCGTTTAGCCTCGGGGGTGGTAGGAGGGTTGGTAGCAGCAGTGGCGGTGAATTCTTTCAGAATGGCAGCTACTTCGGGGATCTGTGCCTCAGTTAGCTGTAGTTTAGCGGTTATCTTGTCCAGGCGCGCCCGGAAGGCGGGGTCGGTGGTAGGATCCGTATCCTCATAAGCTGCTTCCTCCGCAAGGGTTTCCTGAGCGGACAAGAAGCTAGCTAGTGGTACGAAAAGTAGAAAAATGAGAGGAGCAATGGTACGGGCCATAACTGATCTTCGATAGCCTGTTGAGCGCCAAAACCAACCTCCAGGATGGCCATCGGTTGGCCTCCCAGAGGTAGATTGGTTTTGCCGAAAACAAGCAAGCTCTTAACTGCGTTTTTTGATGATGATCACTTCATCGCCAAACTCTTCGATGAAGGCTTGGAGGATGTCGCGGCGGGCTTTCTTGTCGCGTTGGTTTCGGTAGTAGGTCTTCACCTTTGCCTGCTGGCGAGCGTTGAGGCAGTCGAGTAAGGCCGAACGAAGTTTCTTACGGCGGTTATCGCGTTGGGCATCGTTGGTGGGTGGGTTGCCTTTATTGGCGTCGCAGAAGCGAACGGCCACCTCTTTGAGGCACTTCATTTGCCCGTAATCGATGTCAAGGTGCTGGTCAAGCATTTTGAGGTGTTTCTTCGCTAGGTCGGCGCAGGGGTTGCTGCCCTGAGCGGAGGCGAAGGTGGTCAGTCCGCAGACGAGTAGTAGGGATAAGTAAATACGATAAATCATGGTGATAAGGGATTTTATGGAATGATGCCATTGTCCGGGCAAGGCGGTTAGGTGAATTCAGGGTAGGGACGCAGAGGCGGAAAAAATTCCATAAGCCGGGAGAAAAAAGTTGAAACTTTCTTTTTGAATAATGATTACTGGACACTCGGAGTGTAGTTGGGCGTAGCCCTTCGACCTCCGAGTGTCCAGCCTTATTCCCTTATGTGAAATACCTGTGTTGACCGAGTGCAATCACTGAGACCAGACCTGATCAAGCAAGAAAACCCTTACATTAGGGCGTCTATACACGTTTTATCTAAAGTCATGTTAGCCGCAACGGATCTGGAGTTAGTAAAAGCTTTTTGCGCGGATGATCGGCGGGAAGCATTAGGCCTATTGTATCAGCGGTACGGCCATTTAGTAGTGGGCCTTTGCCTCGACTACTTGAAGGAAAGGGAAGCAGCTCGGGATGCCACTATGGAGATTTTCGAGAAGGTCACCCTCAAAGTATGCAACCAACCGATCGACAGCTTTAGGGCCTGGTTATTCTACACCAGCAGAAACTACTGCATCGATTTATTACGTAAGCGCGTAAGGGAGCGAGAACGCTTAGCAAAAATTTCTGAACCGAACTTTGTGGAATCTTCGGATGCGGATCGTCCTTTGAGTGAAGAACGCTTGCAGCACCTGCCCGACGCCCTGGCCCAACTGGGGGAAGAACAGGCGCGCTGCATCAAATTATTTTACCTAAAAGGACTGTCGTATACCGAGGTGGCCACTACCACTGGCTATGACCTAAAGCAGGTCAAGAGTTACTTACAGAATGGCCGTAGAAACCTACGTAATCATCTTGAAAAAATGCCCCATGAGTGAGCCCGCTGGCAACGATCGCCGTGATTGGATCCGGAACAAAAAACCCGGAGCAGGGGCGGATGAATTCGCCCGGATGGCCGCCCGTGGCCGGGAAGAACTCGGCTCCGAGGGAGAGGCAAGCGAGCTGCTAAGTGAGCTAGATGGTATGCTGGCGAAGCGGTTTGGCCCTCAAGCTAATGAAACGGGCGCTACCGCTGGTGCTGAGAAAGTTGCCAAGCAGCAAACTCCTGCCAAAGTCAGCTCCTTGCGGCCCTGGTACGCTGCTGCCGCAGCCATTCTACTCTTACTCGCCGCTGGTTACTGGTGGACAACGCAGACACCAGCCTTTAACCCCGAAGCGGTATACGCCGAAGCCTTCAGCCCTTACGCCAATGAACTCAGTGGCCGCTCCATGGGCACGCCCGCTACGATGGATTCCATGAATGCTACACTCTCCGCCGCGTTGCTGGCGTATGATCGCAGAGACTACGGAACGGCTGCCGACTCCTTTGCCGTCTACCTCCGCCTGGCACCTGCGGCCGCGCCCCAATTATACTACGGGATCAGCCTGCTGGCCGATGAACAACCTACTGCAGCCCTGAATGCACTACGCCCCCTACAATCGGATCCCGATTATGGCGATCCCGCCCGCTGGTATGCCGCGCTGGCCGAACTCCGAACGGGTGAGATCGTTGCTGCGCGCAATCGCCTATCGGCCATCGCAAATGATGCAACTTCCCTTTTTACAACCAAAGCCCGCAACCTACTCAACACTCTTCCCAACACTACTAAATAGTCTTCCCATGCGATTCCTACTCTTCCTTCTCTGTTCCTTTTCCACCCTGCTCTTAGCGCAGAATACACCACCTGACCCCATCGATGATATTTACCTCCCGATCTTCAATGCCTACGAAAGTAAACTCGAAGAATTAGGCTATCCGGTAGGGCGAGCGGGCAATGCCGCCTACGTCCCCGGGCAGTACGTCCTTCAGTACAGTGGGCCCAATGCCGCTGCTGACTTCGCCGCCGACCTCAACAAACTCAAGCAAGATTTTGGGGCCAATAACGTTAGCGTCATCGGCGAGTGTGGCTGCTCTTCCGAATACAAACTCTACACCGTTGAAATTACTACCATCGGAGGAGAAGAGAAAGGCAAGCGAGGGAAAGAGCGTGTAGCTAGTAGCCTGGGCAAAGAAGAAGTCGAACCCAACTACTACGTGGTGCCCGAACTGGAACAGCTTCAGGACCACCCCGCCTTCAATCAACTACCGCCCAATTTTGCGGTGGTGCCCAGCGGTAAGCCCGCCGCCCCGGTTGATATTGCCATTTTAGATACCGGTATTGATCCTTATTTCCAACACCCACAGGTCACCAATGGCTACGCGCCGCTTTACCTCTGGGAGAACGATGATCCTAATGCCACCAACGATCCCTTCTGCCTCCCGAATGATCTGTTCGGCTGGGACTTCATCAACGACGACAACTCTCCCGTCGATGATCATTCCCACGGCACCCACATCGCCAGCCGTATTGCCCAGCAATTGGCCGATAATGCTCCGAACGTGAACTATCGGTTCATGTCCGTGAAAATGCTGGATCACGACGGGGTTGGTAACACCTTCACGGCAGCCTGTGCCGTACTCTACGCTGCACACCACGAAGTAGATGTCATCAACGCCAGCTGGGGCTTCTACGGTGAACCCGATAAAATCCTCTACGACGCCTTCGCTTTCGCCGAAGCGCAAGGCGTAGCAACAATGACCTCTGCGGGCAATTTCCGGAAAGACCTTTCCCAGGTACGGCACTACCCTTCTGGTTTTGCCCAGCAAAAGAAAAAGCCCCTAAAGAGTATTTTCTATTCTTCCGCTTCCCGTACTGGGAGTGCCCTCTGGCCACTAACCAACTTCCGGGTTAATCCAGCTGCTTCGGGGAGTCACTTCATGGCATCTCCCGGAGCAAATCTGCTCGGTTTCCTCCCACATCATTTTGGTGTGCCGGGTAACCAAGGACGCAAAAGTGGCACTTCAATTTCCGTTCCGCTATCCGCGGCCCTGGCGGCACACTACAAGCACCTGCATCCGGGGGTCGATCCAACCATGCTCCGTAGCGTCTTGGTTGCCGAGATCGAGGCGCAGGGAACTAACGGTACCTTTAACTACCAAGGAAGTGTGATTCCCTACAAAGTCTTCAACTGGGTTACCTTGCCCTAAAAGAAGTCGTGCGTTTTATTTTATTATTGAGCCTACCGCTATTGCTGTTTCTCGGCAATAGCGGTAGGGTCTTCGCCCAGGCCAGCCCCGAACGGATGGCCTTCGATTCGCTTTTGCAGTTGGCAGAAACTTACCCCGATGATTCCATCGTTCGTAAGTCTTGGCTTTTGCATCGTGCCGGTTTGATGGCTGACGCGGAATACGACCTGGTAGCCGCTATTGAAGTGACCCAACGGGCGCTTGAGCTAAGATTGCGCCAGGAACCCGAGTTGTCAATGGAAGTAATCCTATCTGCCTATAACATCGGTGCCTATCTAAGTGAGCAAGGCGAATATCGAGCAGGGATGCAGTATTACGATATGGTCCTAAATCGAGCTCCAAATCGTAAAGAAGGCGTTACGTACTACCAAATTGCCCGCAATCACGCCAGGATGGGCGCTTTTTCCGCTGCAGAAAATGCCTTTGCCCGTGCTGCGAAGCTCCCCCCTTTTCAGGATGACCCCTATGCTTTAGGATTGCTCAAAAAAGAGCTCGGACTTTTACATCTCGACAAAAATACCGCAGCCGGAGGACGCGCGGCAATTCCTCCCCTAGAAGAAGCTTATGCGTTACAACGGGAAGCATGGTCCGAAGATTACCCAACGGATTATGAGCAGATGAAGTGTTTCCTCTACCTCGGCTGGGCGAATACCGAAGCAGGCAACTATGAAAAAGCCCTAGCCTGCCTGCAGTCTGCTCAGCAGTTAGCGTATGCCTTGGAAGTAGACAAT
>JBCDGT010000347.1:0-4797 GCA_038750915.1 Bacteroidota bacterium | reverse complement strand
AGTAAGAGGTGGAACAGGGGTTTTCGCTACAAGTATGGCTCTAATGATGTTACTTGGTATGCTACTACTTATTGGAATTCTTGTTGCGATTTATTTCAACTTTGCATCGAAAAAGAAATCAAAGAACTATTAAGCTTAAGGCCAAGAGGCTACTGCTTCCATCTTTAAATCATGCGTGTCCCATCCGAAATCACTACATCGTAAAACTCCGGAGCTAAGTCATACTTTTCCCGGTATACTTCGGTTAGATAGGTTTTAAGGTCAGGAACGGCTACCGTTTTGAGTAAGTTAATGGTACAACCGCCAAAGCCACCGCCCATAATGCGGCTACCGGCTACTGCTGCGGGGAATTGGGTGATTGCCTCTGCTTGAAGGAAATCTACCTCCTCACAACTTACTTCAAACTCATCGCGGAGGCTGGCGTGAGTGGCTTGCATTAGCTGGCCCATTTTGGCGGCGTCCCCTTGCTCCAGTGCCTTGGCGGCTTGGCGGACTCGTTCGTTTTCGTGCACGACGTGGCGGGCGCGTTTCTGGACGATTGGCGGCATTGCTCCGATGGCTTTTTCTAGTTGGGCGGGCGAAGCGGCACTCAGGTAATCTAGGGTAGGGAAGTGTTGCTGCAGGTGGGTGAGGGCCTCCTGGCACTGGGCTACTCGGTCAGGGTACTCACTACCCGTTAGTTCGTGCGAGACCATGGAGTTGACCAGTAACCAGGAGTATCCAGGTAGGTTGGCATTGATGGTAGAAAACTGGAGTGACTCGCAATTCAGCATGATCGGCCCGGCAGAGGTGCCGTTTATACTAGCAAATTGGTCCATGATGCCAGATGGAATACCGATGAAGTTATTGCTGCTGGCTTTACAAGTTTGGGCGAGTAACGGCCGGGTAAGCCCTGCCTGACATAGCTCATTCAGAAGAAAAGCCATACCCCCCTCCAGAGCAGCAGAGCTACTCATCCCTGATCCGCGCGGTACGTCACCACCAAAGACAATTTCCAGTCCGGGGATCTCATATCCCATGTTTTGGAACTGGGTAGTAATTCCAGCTAAGTAGTCTACCCAAAGCTCACCGGTCTTACCGGTAACCGGTAGAGGTAGGGTATAGGTCGCTCCTAAGTCAACAGCGTGTAATCGAAGTTCACGCGTAGAAATGGGACGGGCATAGTACTCGATTCCTTTATCGATGGCGGCCGGCATTACCAACCCACCGGTGTAATCGGTATGTTCACCAATTAGGTTGATACGGCCTGGAGAATGAATTCGATAAGTGAATTCAGCTTCGGGTAACTGATTAGCTGCAAAATAGGTGGAAATATGTGGGAGCATAGCGATGAGTGGAACAGAATAGATAAGAATATTACCCTTTAAAAAGAACAGCTACTTGGTAGTAGTTATTGACGGCACCAAGCACCTCATAATCGACGTAAAAAGCCGCCACCCATTCGGTGAAAGCTTTGTACTCGTGCATCGGAACGTTGAACTCGTCAAACAGTAAAACGTCTCCGGGAGTAAGGTAGGGATGAATTTGGGTGAGCACGTAAAGGGTCGCCGAGTAGATATCAGCATCTAAGTGAATGACTTTGCGACGACTACCATCGTAGGTGTTCAAAAATCCGGGCAAAGTTGCTTGGAAAAGGCCCTGGTAAAAGCTATGCCTTTGGTCGTCTGGAATGACGGGGGGCTCGTTGCCATTCCCCATGTCGCCAGCTTTGAATTTACCCCAGGCTTCGGGCAAGCCGGTGAAGGTGTCGAAGCCGAAAAAACGGGCCGAAGGATCGGAAACTCGCTTTACCCACCACCGAAAAGAGTCTCCTTTACTCACTCCGAATTCAAGAAAATCGATGGCTTGGGTGTCCAGCACTTTAGTAATTACGTACTCATGCAGTTCGTAGCGTCGAGCGTACTGGAAGTCTTTGGTAGGGAAGTCAGAGAAACCCAGATGCTGGTGGTCGGCAATCCAGCGGGAAAGGCCGCTCAGATGGCCGCCAAATTTTAATGCGTGATCCGGTAACAAGCGGTGAATACCATATTTATAGAGGTAGTACTTTAACCGGCGGATGCGTTGGTAAGGGTGGGCCATACGAAAAGGCGAGCAGGGCAATTAAAAGAGAAAAGCTTATTCCGATTCGTCCATGGTATGGAAAACATTGGCGACGTCATCGTCCTCTTCAAGCTTCTCGATGAGGGTGACTACGTCGTCTACTTCACTGTCCATCAGCTTTTTGGTGTGGGTAGGGATGCGGATGAGCTCGGCCTTGCTTACCTCAATACCCCGCTTCTCCATTTCGGTGGAGAAAGCACCAAAATCTTCGAAGGCAGTGTAGAAGTTGATTTCTTCGTCTTCGACTTCCAGGCGTTCCAGGCCAGCATCGATGAGTTCGAGTTCGAGTTCTTCGAGGTCACCATCGTAGTTCTCGGCTTTAACGATGAATTGTCCCTTACGTTCGAACATATAGTCTACCGAACCATTGACGCCCAGGCTACCACCGTACTTACTGAAGGCGTGCCGGATGCTGGCTACGGTACGGTTGTTATTATCGGAAGTGGCTTCTACGAAGACGGCGATACCGTGTGGACCGTAGCCTTCAAAAGTGACCTCTTCGTAGTTCGAGGTGTCTTTGTCCGTGGCCCTTTTGATGGCGGCTTCGATGTTGGCCTTGGGCATATTGACGGCCTTAGCGTTGTTGATCGCTAGGCGAAGACGCGGGTTGTAATCTGGGTCGGGGCCGCCTTCCTTGATGGCAATGTTGATCTCACGACCAACTTTGGTGAAGGCTTTGGCCATGCCGGCCCAGCGTTTCATCTTAGCTGCTTTGCGGTATTCGAACGCACGTCCCATGGGAGAGATTTTTTCTTTAGGCTGGCAAAGATAGCTGAATAGATTGATAGATTAATGGCGCTTAAACTATCAAACTATCGGCTATAAATCTATCTTAGCCCCATGCAAATACTTACCGTTGTCATTGGAATAATCTTCGTCTTGCTACTGCTGAGCTTGCTGGCCACGACGATGATGGAGTTACTCTCCAGTTTTTTCAGCCTTCGGGGGCGCAACTTGACCAAGGCACTGCGCAATATGCTGGCCAGCTCCGACAACAATGAGATACTAGTCGACGAATTCCAACGCAACAGCCTCTACCGCCACTTGACGCAACAGTACGGCCAGCGCAGCAAGGGCTTTACTGCCCCTAGCTACATGAGTGCAGAGACCTTTCAAAGCATCCTTTTGGACGTCATCCTGAAGGGAGAAGGTACCGAGAAACTGGAAGAGAAAATCGATCAGCTGCCCGACGATGACCTACGTAACGTGCTCAAACAACTCCTCCGTGAATCAGGGGGGCAGCTCGATCTTTTTCGGCTCGAGGTACAAAACTGGTACAACAACGTAATGGATCGTGCCGCCGGCTGGTACAAGCGCTATACCCAAAAAATTCTCCTTTTCATGGGCCTTGGCATCGCCATTGTCTTTAATGCTGATACCATTGCCATTTACGATCGTCTTAGTAATGACCCCGAGACCTTGGAGGCTTTAGCTAACGCTGCCGAACAGTACGTTAAGGCCCGCGAGCAGGCGGAAGCAATGCCTACGACAACTACGGAAACGCTCCCTCCGGCGACTACCAACCTGCCGGATAACTCTCTTGATCCCTCCAACGCTGCTTCTCCTACCGACACGGCACCTGCGACCGCGCCACCCGTGACTACAACTCCTTCTAATGACCCATCCCCAGCGGATCCCAGTTTTGGAGACCGAGCGCCCTTTGACCCTTTTGATACAACTGCGGCAAATACGACTCCGTTAAACAGCGCCACTTTAGCGCCAACTACTTACCGTTCCGGCTCGAAAGAGGACATTGCTCAACGTGATTTTCAACAATCTCTTGATGAGTTAAAATCCTTGCTAAATAATGAAATCGCCGAGGTAAAACAACCCTTAGGCCTCGGTTGGGGAGAGGAGCAGATCAGCGATCTTGGCACTTATGATTGGTTGTCTAAGATCTTTGGTTTTATCCTTACCGCCTTAGCCGTAAGCCTCGGTGCTCCTTTTTGGTTCGACCTGCTGAAAAAGCTAGTGAATATCCGTTCTAGCGGCGCGCGGCCTTATCAGGAGTAGAGCTTAGTAATTGGTAGTTGGTAATTGGTATTTAGTTTTTCGTGTACCAATTACCAACTACCAACTACCAACTACTACTCAATATCCCCGTGTCCTACCTTCACGTTGAAGGGTTTGCAGTAGTAGAGCACGTACTGGTAATCATTTAACGCCACGTTTTCAATTTCGTACTGGTGGGCGCCTTGGAAAATAGATACCCGGCCAATCTCGAAAGCTTGAGCACTGCTATTAGGGTTGTTGCTGAGGTAAACGTAAAGGCCGGGTAAGCCCGTATCTGCATTGTAGTTTTCGGAGAATGCTAAGGTGAGCCCCCCCATTGCATTTTCGGAAAGTACGAAATCACCTTCCAGATCGTAAAAAGTAGTAGTGGCCACACTGCCGGAGCGAGAGGTTTCTTCGACGATAACCGTAGACGCGCCAATTTCTACAGCTAACGAAGTACTAGCCATTTCACCAAATTCATCCTCGTAAGCTACCGTGACGACGGTATTCCCTTCCATGATGGCAGTAGCGAGGCCGGTGGCATCGACGGTTAGTAAGTCAGGATTGGCAGAGGTCCAAGTCGGATTAACATCCTCCATCTGCCCTACATTGTTAATAAATTGAGCTTCAAGCTGATAAGTCGTTCCAGCTTCGATGCTACTTATGGGGTTTTCAATTCTGATTACTGGGGGTACGTAATCT
>JBCDGT010000346.1:0-4797 GCA_038750915.1 Bacteroidota bacterium | reverse complement strand
CGTTGTTGAATGCGATTTTCCCATCCCAACCACCACCTGGCAGCGGTACGGAAAACCGCAGGTCATCCGGAAAGGATTTTACCCCATTCAGCGCCATGAAGATTCCTTTCAAATAACCTTTTCATCCGACAGTAACCTTCTGTCAAAGCTTAAATAATTAAGAAATGAGACCTCTATTTTATTTGACTCTCCTTCTGGGGAGCACCACCCTCTATGCCCAGACTTTCCAACAGGAGTTGGGGCAGGCTCTCGGACAGTTCGCTCAGGCACAGAGCCCCGAACAACTCAGTAGGAGCGTTGAAGTATTTTCCAAACTGAGTGAATCTGAAGGGGCCACCTGGCACGCTAATTACTATGCCGCCTTCGCTACCATTGTTCAAAGCTTCCGAACAGAAGATGTTAAGGAACGGGACCGCCTGGTCGATGAGGCGCAATCTGCGCTAGATGTGGCCATCTCTGCCGGGGCTGACGAAACGGAGGCTACCGCACTGCAGGCCCGCTTAAACCAAGCCCGTATTTCCATTAATCCAGTAAGACGGTCGATGTTGTACGGACCAAATACCCTGGGAATGCTTTTCCCGGCTAAGGCTAAAGCACCTAATAACCCCCGAATTCTTTTGCTGCTAGCTCAGACTGTAGAGCGGACGCCTGCTATGTACGGAGGTGGTCCTGAAAAAGCCCTTGGTCTTGCTCGTGCCAGTGTAGAAGCATTTAAGAATTGGACTTCTAATGATCCCTTTGCTCCTCAGTGGGGAGCTGATGAGGCCACCACTTTACTCCATCGCCTGGATACTACTGTAGCAAAAACAAAGAAGAAGTAATATGAAAAACATGAAAGTCGCCTTCGTTTCAGGAGGCACCCGCGGAATTGGCCGTCATACCTGCCTACAGTTGGCCGCCAAAGGTTACAAGGTAATCCTGACCTACCGCAGCAGCGAAGCTTTGGCTAATGAGGTTGTCGCAGAAATTATTGAGGCTGGTTATCCTATTCCTTACGCTTTTCAGTGCGATATGACCGATACCAAAGCGGTAAAAGCCCTCGTGAAAACCATTCGCAAAGAGCACGGAGAAATATCCGTATTGGTAAACAATGCCGGTATCCTGGGGAATAGTAAGCCCTTCATTATGACCGGAGATGCGGAATGGTGGGAGGTACTCAATACTAATGTGGCTTGTGTAATGAATACCTGCCGGGCGGTCTTGCCTTCCATGATGCGCCAGAAGCAAGGCAACATTATCAACGTAACCTCCCTTTCCGGCCAGCGGGGTAATCCTGGTCAATCCGCCTACGCGGCTTCCAAGGCTGCCATCGTGGCTTTTTCAAAAACAGTACATAAGGAGATGGGCTCCTTCGGCGTAAACATAAATTGTATTTCTCCTGGCCTAATTCGTACGGATATGACCAAGGATATAAAGCCGGAATACTACGAAAAACGCCTTGCCAACAGCCCGCTCAAACGTATGGGTGAGCCAGAAGAGGTAGCTAACTTGATTACCTACATCGCTACCACTGCGCCTTCTTACCTAATCGGTCAGGAAATCACCATCGATGGTGGTATTGGGGTCTGATTATCCATTCTATAAAATTAAATATCATGTCTAATCGCGTAGTCGTTACCGGAATGGGGGTCATTTGTTCCATCGGTAATAATGTCGAAGAGTTCGAGGTGAGCCTGCGGGAAGGGCGCTCCGGACTGAAACCCATCGAAGCAGGACGCTTCGATGCCTCGGATGCTTACTTTCGCATTCAGCAGGGATGCACGGTGTCTCCAGAGCTGTACGCTGAAGTCAACGCCTCTGATGTAAGTATACTTACGGAGTTCAGCGTTCGAGCCATCGAAGAGGCCATCGAAAAATCTGGCCTCGATTTGGCCTCCGTTGATCCTCGCCGAGTAGCTCTTTGCGTCGGAACCTCCGTCGGTGGAAGCTACCCTTTCATGCGCTGGGTACAAGATGACCTGGCGGGAAAAGAACGGGACTATGAGCTGCTCCGTTACAGTACGCCAAACATCACTGGTGACATCGCCCGCCGCCTAGGCATTCAGGGGCCACTTTCCACTATTTCTACTGCCTGTGCTTCCGGGACCAACTCCGTAGGCCGAGGTTTCGACCTCATTCGCTCCGGACGTGCAGACTACGTTATCGCCGGTGGCGTAGACATCTTTACCTACCTCACTTTTAGCGGGTTTAATTCTCTCTTTGCGCTTTCAAAAGGCAACTGTAAGCCTTTTGATAAAAAGCGGGACGGGCTAAATCTTGGGGATGCTGCCGCCTACGTCATTCTTGAAAGCGAAGCCTGTGCCCGCGCCCGCTCTGCCAAAGTCATCGCAGAAGTCAGTGGTTACGCGATTGTCAACGAAGCCTACCACGCTACGGCTCCTCACCCGGAGGGCATTTATGCTCGCCAAGCTATGGAAAATGCCCTACGCATGTCGGGGGAGACTCCTGCCGGAGTGGACTACATCAATACCCACGGTACGGCAACTAAAGCCAACGATAAGATGGAAATCAAAGCCATTGAATCTTTAATCGGCGAAGAAGAGTCGGTACACATTTGCTCTACTAAGTCTTTAACTGGCCACTCACTTGGAGCTGCTGGCAGCGTCGAATTCGTCGCGACTGCCCTGAGTGTGGCCAAGGATTTTATCCCGGCTTCTACGGGTGTGGCGGAAAGTATCGTTGAACACGACCGATTACACCTTTCGGGCACCCAAGCAGAGGAACGTAAGGTTCGCCTTGCCCTGTCTAACTCCTTCGGCTTCTCGGGCAATATGGCCTCGATTGCCGTTCGCAAATACGTAACTGATCGCGCGGCCTGATTTGGCCGAGCGTCCAATAATCAAACCATACTCATTAATCAATTCATTTTAAAAAATCCATTGCCATGCAAGACATTAATGCCATCCAGAATAAGGTAAAAGCCTGCATCATTGAAGTGCTTGACCTTACGGATCTGACCCCAGATTCTATCGATAACAACACGCCTTTCTTCGGTACGGACGAGGAGCCCGGAATCATCCAGGACAGCCTCGCAATCCTTGAGATCTCTACTGTTTTGGGAGAAGAATTCGGAATCATGCCTACTGAATTCGATGAAGATTCTTTCCAGAATGTCGAAAGCCTTAGCCACATGATTCAACAGAGTATTGCCGCTGAAGATGCCTTAGTGTAAGCCAGGCCAGCGTACTGCAATTCAAAGAAAAGTCCATTATCCACTTCCGTAATTTATTCTATCATGACCGCCGCAAACGCAACTGCTGGTATTCAGGTGAACCAACCGACCCAAGCCAGGATCATTTCCCAGAATACCCTCATCGAAGCTTTACGTGAACGTCATCGGTTCGTGCTTGATAAGGTGGCACTCGTAGAAGAGCGCCGACAAATAACCTACCGAGATTACTGGGAACGTATTGCCTTCTTCGGCCATTCGTTGCGGGAAAAAGGAGTGGAGCCCGGTCACGTCATTGGTATCATGTGTCCCCTCTCTTCCATAGACGTCGCCTCCCTGGTGCTCGCCATTATGGATATCGGTGCCGTACCGATGGTGATCAACCTTACCGATAAGTTTCAGCGGGTAGAACCGGAAGACGTCGGGGTATTTGGCTTTGTTATGCACGAGCGGACCCAGAAGCTTTTCCGAGCCAAAAACCCACCCAAGAAGGTGGACGTCGTTGACAAAGGCTTGAATTGGTACCAGGTCGGCCTTCCGAGGCAAGCACGCAAAATTGCGGCGGCAGCATTAGTTACTAGCTCGGGGAGTACCGGTGGCAAAAAAATCATTCAGTATACGCAGCGAGGAATTCTTGAAAACGTGCGTAGGAATGTAAAAGCCATCGGCATCAACCCTTCTGACCGGACCCTGATGGTGCTTCCTCTTACCTACTCTTACGGCTTGGTCGCTCAATTCTTGAGCCACCTTTATATGGGGGCTACAATTGTGTTTTCGAATAAGGTACTCTTCGTAGGGGCCATTCTCCGCCTCATCAACGAGCACCAGATCAACTCCGTTTTTACCGTTCCGCCCATTTTTCGCCAGATGGTCTATATGATCAATAAGCAGGATAAATTCAAGGATCGGCCTGAATTATGGGATAGTCTCCGTTACGTCACTTGTGGCGGCAACCATATTGAACCCGGTACGGTGCGTAAAGCACTCCGGACCTTCAACTGTCCCATCGTGAAAACCTATGGACTGGCCGAAGCCGGCCCTCGGGTAGCCACCAATATCGTCCGCACTGAAACCGACGCCGTAGCCTCCGTTGGCTACCCACTTGATGATGTAGAAGTGATCATTACCAATTCCCGTGGTGACCGCCTCCCCGACTGTAAGGTAGGACGGATCGTCGTCCGCACCCCTTCGGCGGCGGCAGGTTATTTTCTCGGGAAAAGCAATGGTCTGAAAATCCAGGGTAAGACCATTTATACCCAAGATTTAGGATACATCAACAATGAAGGGCAAATCTTCATCCTTGGCCGTAAGAGTAGTCAGATGCGACTCAAACGCTTTGGCCCGGTCATTTGGCAAAATGAGCTGATGGATGAGGTATACGGCAACTTCTCCGTCTTCAAGCTTAACGTCAGCAAAGAATCCTCCGGTCGTATCCAGGTCGGGGTGGTTCCTATGGCCAAGGAAAAGCCTACGGCGGAAGCCATTTTAAATCACATTGAGCGCTGCTTTGGCCGACTGGTACGGGAACAAACAGATGTGTTTTTCCCCCGGCTAAATCGACTCAAATTTCAAAAATAAGAACGATGAATAACGTCCTCTACCACGTTCAATACGAAGATCGGGATGAT
>JBCDGT010000345.1:0-4797 GCA_038750915.1 Bacteroidota bacterium | reverse complement strand
TGGCAGCTTTGATAATTGTGGTTTGATGGAGCTCCGCCTGGATCCTGCTCAGTTTAGTTGCAGTCAGTATGGCGAAGTGGCTCCCGTCACCTTAACCGTTGAAGACCCAAGTGGCAATGTGGACTCCTGCTCAACTTTTGTTAGTATTGCTCCCCTTCCGCCAGAACCATCGGCCTCGTCTAACGTATGTGGGGGAGATACATTGCTCCTTTTTGCTAACCCACCGACGGAGGCTGCTCCGGGGCAGACTATCTATACCTATCGTTGGTTTGATCCCGCTGGAAATTTAATTAGCACCGCTGAGAACCCCATTATACCCGGAGTAGACCAAAGTAATGATGGTGCCTACCGTGTGGAAATTCGTGGCCTTTCCGGATGTTCTTCCGAAGGGGTGGTATTCGTAGCTATTGGCGAAATTCCGGAAGAGCCCTTCATTGAAGGTCCGGATCGGGTCTGTATTGGGGATGAGGTGCCGCTAACCACCTCTTCTACTTATGCTGGCTCCGTTAGCTACGAGTGGTACCGTGGAGTGCTAGGGAACAGTGAATTGCTTGGTACCAGTATTACGAATAGCTTCTCTGCCCCTATGGCTGACGGAGCGACCAGCGGGCAATTCTTTGCTAGAGCCATCGTCAATGGATGTGCTTCTCCACCTTCTAATCGGCTTACCGTTGGAACGACTCAGCGTCCTGATGCGGCGGTTGATAGTGCTGCCATTGAAGCCTGTGCTTTTAGCGATGTTACGCTGTCTGCGGTACTAATGCCGGGGTTGGACTATGAATGGACCGGCCCCAACGACTTTTTTGCTACTGGCCGGGTAGTAGTCATCGAAGATATTATTCCCTCCGCGGCCGGAACCTACTCTCTACGTACAATTCGGGATGGGGGCTGTTACAGCCTCCCCGCTTCCATAGAAGTTAGCCTACTGCCCGCTGATGATGCTGGTTTAATCTTTGGGACCGACATTGTCTGTCCACAGGACACCTTGAGGTTAGCTGCACTCGATGACACTGGAGTTAGTTATATATTCGAGGGGCCCAATGGTCAGGAAATAGAGACGACGGAATCCTCAATAAACATCGCTCCGGTAACGGAAGATTTTGCTGGAGAATGGAGGATGCGGATACTCAAAGACATTTGCTATTCTGCTCCTAGTGATCCGCTATTTGTAAGTATTGCCACTGCTCCGGAAGCAACCGCTAGCATTATTCCAGATCCAATTTGCGTTGGTAACGACCTCATTTTGCAAGGAGCTAGCAATTTAGCGGGGAGTAGCTACCGTTGGGAAGGCCCCAACGGATTTGCGGAAGCCTCGATTGCGCCAGTCATACCGGACGTAACGGAAGAATCTAATGGTACTTACATTCTTACGGTTACTTCTGCGTCTGGCTGTTCGGCTAATGACACGCTGGAGATCGACGTCCTGCCGGGCTTGAGGGTTGACTCGATCATCGTTAGCTCGGGCCAATGTCTTATCGGTGGTGAACCCGTGAGCCTTAGCGCCGTCATTACTCCAGCACCAACCCCGGATGATGTCTACACCTATCAATGGACGGGACCCGAAGGGACTAGCTCTAACTTCTTCTTCGAAATACCAAGTGTGAGCCTCGCTTCAAACGGGCAGTATTCCCTAGCAGTCATGAATGAAACGGGGTGCCGGTCACCGGAATTCGTTACTCCAGTCGAATTTGATTTTGCGCCTTCCGCACCGACTATGCCATTCTCACCCGACGGTGTGTATGAACTTTGCGCGGGTGAAGATTTAGCTTTACAAACAAATGACTTTGGCGAAGGGGTAACCTATCTGTGGCGATTGGGCGATGGGACCAATATTCCGACAACGAGCAATAGCCTAACGATTCGGGACATTCAGGGAGCTTTCACCGGGTTTTTCTCGGTCCGGGTAATTCGAAATAACTGTACCTCGATGCCTTCGATGGGTCGAGAGATCACCATTACGGACTTTCCTGCATTAAGCCTCACGGCCACGTCTCCAGCTTGTTCCGGACAAGCGATCGACTTTCAGATTACGGACATTGCTGGCGCGAATTATTCCTGGATGGGCCCAAACAATTTCAGTTCTAGTTTACCTAATCCTACCATCGTCAGTGCGGATAATGCCGTCCACGCTGGGGAGTATTCCGTTGTTGTCGACTTAAACGGTTGTCTTTCTGATACCATGCGTACGGACATCAACGTCCTCCCTACTCCTCGAGTCCCCGTAGCGCAGCCCATTAATCCCATCTGCATCGGAGATCCGGATGCGGTGCTGGAACTGCGGGTTAACCCGAATACGGATACCGAAGGTGCACAGTATGCTTGGTTCATTCAGAACGGCCAAACACCGGTTGGAGAGCCTACCGAAGACTTGCTGCTCAACGTGACAGACTTTAGCATTTTTGCAGGAGGGGGGCTTTTTGACTTCGCCGTTCGTACCATCGTAGATGGTTGTGAAAGTGCGCTTTCTACCCCCATAACCGTTCGCTTGGACGACATCGGAAATAGTGTAGCGGATGCGGGCCGGGATACCGTTATTTGCGCCGGCCTATTTCTACTAGAAGCGGGGCCCATTAATTCAGGGTCCGGGCGCTGGACGCTGGTGCAAGGTACGGGTGATATTACCATTGCGAACCCCGGTTCGCGCCTTACGGCGGTTCAAGGGCTCACGGAGTTCGGCGGACCGTATGAATTCGCCTGGACACTCTCCGAAGGCAGTTGTGCTGATTACGCCTCTGATACAATCACCCTTACCGTAACCGACGGAGAGGAAGCCATTGCGGGAGATAATTTTTTGATCTGCGCTGGAGATGAAACCCGCCTCGACGCTACCCCAACGATGATGAATGGTAGCGGTGGCCGTTGGACCCAAGGACTGGCCCAGGAGATCCTTGGTGTCGTTATTGAGGAACCCACCAACCCGAATACCTTACTTACTGGTTTGCAGCCGGACAACGTTTATTCCTTTACCTGGACCGTTACCAGCAACTGTGGCGTGAAGTCGGATAATGTCCTAGTCAACGTAAGTGATCCAACGCCTTTTGCCGGAGAAGACTTCACGGTCTGTAACGGAGAACGTTCCTCGCCACTGGCTGCGGCCTCCCCGACTATCGGCTCCGCGGGCCGCTGGCTAGCGGATGATGGCGTGCTTTCTTTCTCCGACCCGGAGAGCCCCACCAGTACGGTATTTGGCCTTCGGAATGGAGAGAACCTGTTGGTTTGGGAGGTAGATGATGGTTTCTGTGGAGATCGTTCGCGCGATACTGTACTCGTCTTTTACACCGAACCTTCTCAGCCGCGGGACGATACCTATGATGTGAATTTTCAAGGCACTATTACCTTCGACCCCTCGGAGAATGATATTAACCCGCCAAATTCTATCATCAGCTTCCTGGGAATGCCACCGGATGGAGGGATACTAACGGACAATAACGATGGCACCTTTACCTTCCAGGTACCGCCGAATTACGTTGGGGAGATTGCCCTGGATTATGAGGTGCTTAGCGACGATTGTTCGGCGGCCTCCGCCACGGTTTTTGTCCGAATCGGTAAGGACGTCAGCTGCGAAGCACCGAATATTTTCACCCCTAACGGTGATAATATGAATGACTTTTTTGTAGTCCCTTGCTTACTGGACGTAAACAGCTTCCCGGAAAGCCAAGTGACCATCTATAATCAGTGGGGCGACGAAGTATACCGTAGCGGTAAGCCATACCGTAACGATTGGGACGGGACTTATCAAGGAAGCAACCTACCAGTAGCCACCTATTTCTACATCATCAACTTCGGCGGAGCGCGTGAGAGCGAATCCGGCGACGTAAGAATTGAACGCTAACCGCCATGCAAACTTTTACCAAAATTCTCTTTGGCGGGCTCCTGCTACTCGCCTCTCTCTCCTTAAGCGCTCAGCAGGATGTGCAGTACACCCAGTTTATGTACAATAAACTTGGTATCAACCCTGCTTACGCCGGAGCGGTAGAATCCACTCAATTTCAAGTAGCCGCCCGTCAGCAGTGGCTGGGCTTGGAAGATGCGCCCAGCAGTCAAATTGCCACGTTTAACTCCTCTATCACCTCGGAGGGAACGGGCGTTGGCGCTCGCTTGAGCCGGGTGACGATTGGCTTGGAGCAACAGTACAACGTAGAAGGCAGCTATGCCTACCGCTTTCCTATCGGTAGAGGTACCCGCTTAGGCCTTGGCCTCACGGCTTCCGCGCGCTATTTCAATATCGAATATCAGAAGGCCACCCCGATTCAGGGAGGTGGTCAGGACATTGCCATTCCCGGAGGAACGCAATCCAAGGTGCTACCCAACTTCGGTGCTGGTGTTTATATCGATGGCCCTAGTTACTACTTCGGGATCAGCGCACCGCGCTTATTGCAAAACGATATCGACCTTGGCTCGGAGGAGACTATTATCTCCCGAGAAACCCGTCACTTCTACTTCATGGGAGGGTACAAGATTGAGGTCAATGACAAATTGACCCTAGAGCCACAGATGCTGGGTAAGTATGTTGCCGGTGCTCCCTTCGACGCTGATTTCAACGTGACGGCCTACTTCGGTACCAACCTCTTCTCCGGCCTTTCCTACCGCCTTGGTGGCGATGGCTCGGGGGAAAGTGCCAGTGTGCTTGTTGGTCTCTTCCTGAACGAACACCTCTCCATGTGCATCTCCTACGACCTCGGCCTGAGTGAGCTCAAAGATGCGCAGAGTGGAAGCCTTGAACTTGTGGTGGGGTATAGCCTTGGCGGGCGTAGTGACGCCGGTGATGTAGTAGATCCAAGGGATTTACGGTAGTCG
>JBCDGT010000344.1:0-4801 GCA_038750915.1 Bacteroidota bacterium | reverse complement strand
TCCTGAACCGGATTACCTTCTCCGGAGAGACAGATTGTGGTATACAAAATTTGCGAATTAATTTTCAGCGATTCGGTCGATTACTGGCAGACGTTACTTACCGCCCTGAGGACTGTTCTGGAAGGAGCGATCTACAAAGTGGCAGCATCCCCATTTCTCTCGAACGAATCCCTTTGTCAGAATTTATCCCGTTGGTGAATCGCTTGGAATTGGAGCAAATCGGGCAAACGGTAACCTTTTAATCGAGTCAGCCTATTTTTGGCATAAACTGGTGAGGGAACATCCCGATTGGTATCGTAGTTTTACCACTCGAACTTCTATACCACCCGCCGATGATCAACCCCCTCCGCCAAAAATTTAACCAAGAATTCACCGAAGAGCGCTATCAGGAAATGCTGGCCTGGATTGGAGCTCAATACAACTATTCTCCTACTTTCCACGTAGCGGAAACGCCGGTGTTTATCCCCAATGAGGTGCGGGATCGGATTTTGCGGGCGTGTGAGGATATCATGGAGGTAGTCGTCAGGCCCAATTTCATGGAACTGACCAGTGCTGCTATCCCTCCAGGAGAATTTGTTCCCAAGCCCAACGCCCATCCGCTTTTTATGCAGTTTGATTTTGGCTTATGCTTGGATGAATCGGGGGCAGTAAGCCCTCAACTAATTGAAGCGCAGGGCTTTCCTTCCTTGTATTTTTTTCAGTACCTGTTGAACAGGGCTTACCGCAAATTTTACGATCTTCCGGAAGATCATCATTGCCGCTTCAATGCTCGCGACGACGCGGAATACATGGATTTGTTAGCGCAGGCTATCTTAGGAAAATACGCTCCCGAAAATGTAGTACTCCTAGAGGTAGATCCAGAAAAACAGAATACTCGCGTTGATTTCTTGATTTGCCAAAGGGAGCTTGGCATTGCCGAGCTTTGCATCAGCGATGTTGAACTGGATGGCAATAAACTTTACTATCAACGTGATGGTGTTCGTACGCGGATTCATCGGATTTTTAACCGGGTCATTTTTGATGAACTGAATGCACGACCAGACCTCAAGCGAAGCTTCAATATGATCGAAGATGTCGACGTTGAATGGGCAGGGCACCCTAATTGGTTTTTCCTGCTCAGCAAATTCACGCTTCCATTCATCGATAGCCCCTACGTGCCAAAGACCCATTTCTTACATAAAATGGAAGCGCTACCCGCTGATCTTTCCGCTTACGTCCTTAAGCCGCTTTACAGCTTTGCCGGTGCCGGTGTTGACCTTTACCCCACAGTAGAGAAAATTAGGGCCATCGAAAAGCCAGCGCACTACATATTGCAAAAGAAAGTCCAATACGCAGACCTTGTGGAAACGCTTGACGTGCCCGCACGAGCAGAAATCCGGATGATGTACGTTTGGCCTGAAGATGCCCCGGAGCCCATCCTACTCAATAATCTGGTGCGCCTCTCGAAGGGGGAAATGGTAGGGGTTAAGTACAATAAGGATAAGACTTGGGTGGGGGGGAGTTTAGGATATTTTGCGCCTTAATAGCCCTCGTTGTTGACGGACTAATTGGGCACTGAGCTACTACCACCCAGGAGAATGCTTATTCGATTCCCCCGTAAACGTATTTCCGTAGCTCATCGCCATAACTACCAGTAAAGGGCGAAAGCTGGGTCATCAGGATGGCGTAGAGGTCATTGGCGGGATCGACGAAAAAGAAAGTGCTGTAGGCGCCGCTCCAGTAATAGCGCCCTTCGGCACCAAGGCCATCTTCAGGAACTTTAAGGTCAATGCCAAAGCCCAGACCAAAGCCTTTTCCTTTTGCGTAGGGTATATCTCCGAGGTGATTTTGGGTCATCAGCTCCAGCGTTTTGGGTTTGATGAGCTGTTTGCCGGAAGGAGTGGTGCCTCGGTCAAGTAAGAATTGACAGAATTTACCGTAATCCCCGGCAGTGGACAGTAGCCCGTGGGTGCCGCCGTACACTTTATTGCCCGTTGCGCCCATTTGTCTTGGATCATTCACCAGTTTTCCATCAGCCACGGTATACAATTTTGCGAGCCTGGCGGCTTTTTCGGATGAAAGGTTATAGCCGGTATCCTGCATGTCTAAAGGGTCGAAAATCCGTTCTTGTAAAAAATCTGCTGCTGTTTGCCCAGAGAATTTTTCAATCAGCAGGGCAATGATGTCGGGAGAGGCGCTGTAAAACCATTTAGTGCCAGGCTGGAGTGGCATCGGCATCGAAGTCAGCGTTTTAACGCGGCTGGCAATATTTTCTTGGGGAGCAAAGTACAGTGCCATGGCAAGTTCATTATCGAGCTGACTGCCCGAAAGCCCATGGCCGAATCCAGCAGTGTGGGTTAGTGCCTGGCGAATGGTAATTGCCATTTTGGTGGGTGCTGCTCCTCCTGCTTTGCCAGCGGAGGGATCTTTGGCGACCATTAAATTATCGAAGCCATCCAGGTATTTGCTGACGGGGTCGTCGAGCTTAAAATGCCCCTCTTCGTATAGCATCATGAAGGCCAGGGACACGATGGGTTTGGTCATAGACATCAGGTGGAACACCTGATCTTGGGCCATAGGCTTTTCTGCTGCTTTATCGGCGTGGCCAAAGGCTCCTTGGTGAAGCACTTCTCCCTGCTTAACAATAAGGGAGACTGCTCCGGAGATGTTTTCTTCGGCAACTTCCTTTTCTAAGAATGTGCTGTATTCCGCAAAGCTATTGCTTGGCTGAGCGGTGATTGATCCGAGGGAGATTACTAAGAAAAAAAGTAGGTAGTAGCGCATGATTAAGGGTAATGTTCGGCCAATATACTTAGTCCAATTGGCTAAAGCCTATTTCTTCCCCGATACCCACTTGAAATGCAGCGGCCAGCGCGTTAGGCTCGGTAACAAGGAGGATACGCGGATAGCCACCAACAGTCTGGGCATCAGGGCCCAGTAGTAGTAGCCCGGAAGGGGCCAATTGGACGGTTCCTGGTAAGACAGGACCACTTATTAGCGAAGGGAGCTCACCTGGAAAACCAAAATCGGATGACGGAAGTAATCTAATGCCTTGGCGGCTGCTGTTAGGCGCTACGGTGAATGAAGACGTCAAAACCATTTTTTGCTCATGCGGGCTTAACCACGACCACTCAGGGCCAGGAACAACTGGTAAAGTGTAAGGCTGGGAAGGCCAGTGTTGTCGGTGGTCGTAATCCATTTGGTAATCCGCTTCGTCCTTCCAGTTAATTGTGCAAGACCAGCCTTTAGTGACCACATCCGTCCAGGGTAATCCCTTTTCGATACTTCCCAGTACTCGTGGTGCTTGCCACTGACCCCGGATGCCAAGATAGCTCCTCAAGCCTTGTTGGGCCATGCCACTTGTCAATAGGTAGTCGCCATCGAGATAGAGGAGGGTGTACAGATCGGTGAGTTGCCCGTTTAGGCGCCAGTCCATATCTGCTCCAGTGATCACGATTTGTCCCTGGCCGCTAAGGAGCCACTGCCCGCCGTTAAGGGTAGTTTCCAGGCAGGGGGTATAGGGTGCTTGACTTAGTAAGCGGTTGGCGGCAATCATGGCACGTGGGTCTGCGGGGCCACCACTGACCAGGCCCTGACCGCGTAGTCCGCTTCGACCCCGATCTACAAGGAAAGCACCGCTTCCTGCTTGTACGCACTGGATGCTTATCGTTCCGGCCAAGGGCTTGGGCTTTTTGCTAGTTCTAAATACTTCGCCTCACTTACCGCACGAAAGCTTACGAAATCACCCGCCTGAAACCGGGTGAAGTGGCGCCCTTCCCGCAGTAGCGGCCAAGGGCAACGACCGATCAACCGCCACCCACCAGGACTCTCCAGTGGATAGATGCCCGTTTGCCGTCCGGCTAAGCCTACTGAGCCTGCGGGTACCCGGGCGCGCGGACTGTTCAACCTCGCCACCGCCAATTGCGCCGCAGTTTGCCCCATAAAGGCAAAGCCGGGTAGGTAACCGAGTTGGTAAACGAGGTAGCTGCGATTAGTGTGGAACTCGATAAGTGCTTCTGGGGTAAGTTCTAGTAGGGCGGCTGTTTGCTCTAGGTCAGGAGCGAGAGAAGGAGCGTAACAGACTGGTATTTCGTGGCGGAAGATGGCTTTTTCGGCGAGTGGTTGCGGGCGCAAGGAAAAAATATATTCCTCCAGCGCGTAAGCACTGGTTTTAGGAGGAGCATAGCGCACTAATAAAGAGGCATAGGCAGGGACACATTCCACAACGGCAGGGTGCTTGGCTACTGCCTGTGCGTAAGCGTGTACCCCTGCACTAATGGCGGGGTCTATTTTTTGTTCCCACTGCAGTAGTAAGGCTGCCGGTGGATACGGAAGTATTTGGCGAGGAAGACGGATAAGAAAAGTATGGGTTACTCGGTTAGTGCTTTTCGAGCATAAATAAAACGTAGGCCCTAAAGTTAGTGAACATTTACTGGGATTAAAACAGTTAAATTAAGGAACCAAACCAAGAGCCATTATGCCAGTCTTACACCAAAACCCCTACGATACCCTGACCGCTGCGATTGAAGCCTTACGCCAGCAAGGATATATCTATGATTTTAACCAAAAGACAAATTGCGTTGAATGTAAGGCACTCACGCAAGAATACGCTCCGGATGCCTTTACCATTACTCACGTCTACCGCTTTGAAGGAATGAGCAGTGCTGGAGATAACTCGGTATTGTACGGCATTGAAGCCAGCGATGGAATCAAGGGGATGCTAGTAGACGCCTACGGAGTTTACGCAGACTCGCTGAGCGAGGATATGATCGAGAAATTTAGGGTAGAGTATAAGTAAGCTGGTATTTGGTATTTGGTAGTT
>JBCDGT010000343.1:0-4809 GCA_038750915.1 Bacteroidota bacterium | reverse complement strand
CTTAAACTTCGTAGACCCGCTGGCATCGTATTGTAAATGATAAGGGAGTTCCTGGGTGGGGTGATAGGGCCCAACCTTGAGGGCGCCTGGTTTCATATCCGCCAAATAATCCAGGATCGGATGTACCTGCGGTCCTAGGCGAATGAGGATTTCACAGGACTCTTTTTGAAATTCTTCCACTAAGCTTCCTTCCGGGAGACCGTACCAGTTGAGGTTTTTAATGGAGAGTGCCCGAAAGTTGAAGTTAGTAGCTCCAATATCCTGGCCAAAGTACCCCAATACCCTAATTTTTCGACCGGCTTTTTTGTGACCATCCCGCCACCGATCGATGACCTTACGTTCATCAGCATCGTCCGCCGGGAACAACAGGGTAATCCGGCTGGCGGAATGGAGGTTAAGTGCCGCTGGCGTAGTCGTACGGAGCTTGGCCCGCTCCTCCGCCCAACGGCGATTAAAAAACCTTTGCTTAATGTTGGTGAGTAACGACATGGATTAGCCGGGGTTGCTCACTTGACCAATAGCAGCATACTTTTCGATTCGCGCTTCGATGACCTGGTCGATGTCTTTTTCTTGGAGGGTGGCGATAGCTTTCTTCAGTTGTCGTTTCAGGCTTTTGGCCATCTCTTCACCATTAGCGTGGGCACCACCTTGTGGTTCCTTAACAATTTCGTCAATGATGCCGAAACCAAGCATGTCTTCGGCAGTAAGTTTT
Organism: Bacteroidota bacterium; assembly: GCA_038750915.1. GTDB lineage: Bacteria > Bacteroidota > Bacteroidia > Chitinophagales > Saprospiraceae > Neolewinella. Next base: position 4,097 of record JBCDGT010000343.1, on the reverse strand, counting down.
AGGGCTTCGGCGGCCTGTTCTTTGTAATCCCAGCTGCGCCACAAAATGCTGCTACAGCTTTCGGGGCTAATCACTGAGTACCAAGTGTTTTCCAGCATCATTACGTGATCACCCAAGCCAATACCAATAGCTCCACCGCTGGCTCCTTCCCCAATCACTGCACAAACGATGGGAACCCTAAGTTGTGCCATCTCGAAAAGGTTACGAGCGATGGCTTCTGCTTGTCCCCGTTCTTCGGCTTCGATGCCTGGGTAAGCTCCGGGCGTATCGATGAGGGTAACGACAGGAAACCCGAAGCGTTCCGCCATCTTCATTAAGCGAAGGGCTTTACGGTAGCCTTCCGGATTTGCCATCCCGAAATTACGGTACTGTCGCATTTTGGTGTTGACGCCTTTTTGGTGGCCGATAATGACGACCGTCTGGCCATCCATATTACCAATGCCGCCAACTACAGCTTTATCGTCTCCGTAATTTCGGTCGCCGTGAAGCTCCACGAACTTCCGGCACATCTGGTTGATGTAGTATAGAGAATAAGGCCTCTCGGGATGACGGCTAAGCTGGACGCGTTGCCAACCAGTGAGATTATTATAAATATCCTTGCGCGTCTGTTTAATCCGATTCTCCAGTTCCTGGATGGTGTCCTCCATGTCCACCACTCCGTCTTCGGCGACCTCCCGAACTTTTTCAAGTTGCTCGTAAAGCTTTTCTAGGGGGCGTTCGAATTCAAGAAATACCATGTTGGTGATGGTTTTTATTTGCGAGCCGCAAAGGTACGTAAGTTGATCAACTGCGGAAAAAAGGCAGTTAACCCTTTAGATCTCAAAACAAGTAGGCGCTTTTCTAGAGCTGGTTCGGACTTTTGCTCGTCATCAAAAACTTGCTCTTTGCGGGTGAAAAATAAGCATTAAAGACCAAAGCTAGTCCAATTTACTTTCAACTAAGTTCGGGAAAAAGCCATTCTACGGCCTGGGGAAACTCTACTCCCCAACGGGCTTCATTGTGCTGCCCTTCTGGATCTACCTCCGTTCTAAAGACTACTTTCCCACCGGCAACCTGACGGGTAAACTCTTCTTCAAAACGGCGCATATTGGGCACCATAGTCGCACTTTCCGCCTCGCCACCATACAGATAAATCCGTCCGTCAAAACGGTGAGAAAGTTTCATCAGGTGGAAGGGGATGTTCGGCGTCACCCATAAGGAAGGGCTAAAAATCATTAGTTTACTGTAGGTTTCTGGGTACATTAAGCCGGCGTAAATACTGATCAGCCCACCCAGTGAACTACCGCCAATGCCCGTATTTTGCGCATCGGGAAGGGTGCGAAAATGTTCATCAATGTAGGGTTTCAGGCTATTGGCCAAAAAGCTGATGTACTCTCTTCCTTCTCCCCTACCCAAGGTCGTTTTAAACGAAGGAGTGAACTCACTGATCCGCTTATCCTGCGCATGATCAATAGCAACGATAATAATGCCTCCTTTGCCACGGCCAGCCATGTTAGCCAAGCGCTTATCGACCCCCCAACTCCCGTAAGGGGCATTTTCATCGAAGAGGTTTTGCCCATCCTGCAGGTACAAAACAGGATAACGCTTTTTCGTCTCGTAGTAATCGTGCGGCAGCAGAGCAGCTACCCGGCGGGTACGAATGAGTTCAGGAATTTCAAAGGACTCGTTGATGACGACGATCTTGGGCAAGAACTGCTCCGTATAGTGCAAACCCGCGTTGGCCCAACTGGGCACCCGATCCGGTGCATCCCATGCATCACTTAATTCTCGCCTACGGTTATCGATACTTTCTCCGTGTTCACCCAATTCTACACACTCCCAGCCTCCACGGGTATACTTGTATTCAATGTAACCAGCAGCATCGGGAAAATCGAAAGTATAGTGATACTCACCGGCTGCTCCTCCAGCTTCCATGCGGTAGTCTTCCCGTCCAGTTTCCCAGTTGTTGAACGAACCCGCCAGATACACGGGCCGCTCATCATTCGTGGCATCAGTCAACAGGCGAAGTGTCTTTTCTGGCATAAAGGGAATAGTAGTTGGGGAACTGGCGGCGAAGGTAAAAAAATCCCTTACATTCGTAACGTATCGTCCGATCATCCCATAAAGCGGTACTTGGTCTTTCTACAAAAAAGATCATTCCCTAATTTTTTACCGCTCTCAACAACACTACAATGCGAATTTCAACATTTTTCTACCTCGCCCTCGCGTGCGTTGTCCTCAGTTGGGCTGCCTGCGAAGATGACGAAATGATGCAGGAGTGCAGTTTTGCCACTCCCACCCTAGCCGTTACCGATCAGGGGGTTTGCGACCCCATTCTGCTACGGTTCGATAACCTTTCCGCTCCTCCCGCCGTCACTCAGCCGGTGTTGCCCTTAGATTGTCCAGAGGTTAATCCACTTGGTCGGCAAGCCGAAATTCTGATTACTGGAAGCGATCAGCTCGACTTACACGTATACAACGGTACCCGCGGTATCCTTTACCTCCAGGTATTCGGCGCAACGGATTGCGATCAAGACCTGACCCCCATCACAACTTGTGAAACCATCACCGACGCTGCCATCATTATTGGCTTAAACGGGCTTTCCGCTTTCGATAATCTATTCATCCGGCTCGACTTTACCGAACCCGATGGTGGCACTTTCAGCCCCGAAGCAGCTGACTTCGTCTCCCTTGCTGCCTACGAAGATTCTCCCGTCGGGCAAGAAGTTGAATACGGTGGCATCGACGGTGAATTAACCCAAACCGGACTCTTGAAAGGTTGCGATGGTACGACCTACCAACGCCTAGTAATGTTTTCCTGTGATCCCGGCGCGGATTTAGACGCCTGGATCAACGAAACTGGCCTCAATGCTACCGAGCGTTACGGTGGTGACGGCGGGCAAGCCGCGGCGGTCGATGTACCACCCGGCCTCGACCCCAATACCGTAGGTCCTGCAGTTTCCCGTAAGCGTCTCGACCGAAACAATGATGACTTCATTGTCGAAGAAGATCACATTATCCAACTTCCCGCTGAAGGTGGTGGCCCAGGCACCTTATTCGACGCCCAGGACCTGGTACCACAAGACATCTCTGACTTTATGGATTGCCTGGTTTATGAACTCGGAGCAGGCTCTACTATGGATGATGATCCTGGCAGCCAGATTGTCGTCACCATGATTGATAGTGGGGTAGAAATCGACGGCGACTACAATGGTGATGGCGTGCCGGATTGGGACAACCATCGCAACCTTGCCTTCCAGGATGCCTTCCTACAGCGAGATGAACTTGGCTTTGATTTCTTCTTCGGCGACGACGATCCGGATGACCTCTTGGGCCACGGTACGAATACTGCTGGTGCACTGATCGGAAATTATACCGGTGATCAGCCGATGACCGTCGTCCATCATAAAATTTTCGGCCCCGATGGCCAGTCCACCTACTTCGGAGCCTTGGTAGCCATTTATAGTGCCACCGACATCAACAGCGATATTATCAATTGTAGCTGGGGTCTCAAAGACGATGTACGGCCGCGCGCCATGGAGTGCGCTATTGCCTATGCTACCGACAGCAGGGGAATCATTGTGGTTACCTCCGCCGGGAATGATACGGACGATATTTCGCCGGGGTCAGGCGCCACCCAGTGGCCTGCTAGTTTCGGAAGGGATTACCCATTTGTTTATGCCGTCGCTTCTTACCAGTACTCGGATTCTCCCGATCCGACAAAAGGCCCCATCCTTTCTCCGGCCTTCTCCAACTTCGGCTCTCCGGGCAATCCTGTTGTGCGCCTTGCTGGCTACCTGACGGCCAAAACGCCTCGCTTCGGCACCAGTGACTTCAACTTCCTAGCGGGTACCTCTATTTCCTCCCCGCTCGTGGGTAGTGCAATCGCAACCTCACTGGCCAACACTGGTGACTTATCCGACTTTGAAAGCCGCCTGCTGCAATCCCCCTTCTTTGAGGATAAAACTTTTGGCAACCAGTACCTTCCCATCTGTCCAGAAGCTTTCAGGTAATAGCCTTACTTAGAAGCATCAGTAGCAGCAAGTACAGTGTTAACTTGCTGCTACTGTTTTTTATGGACGCGGCCGCAGGTGGTCACTGAGCTCGCCGAACGTGTG
>JBCDGT010000342.1:0-4813 GCA_038750915.1 Bacteroidota bacterium | reverse complement strand
CCCAGAAAAATCCCTCGTCTGCCCTAGTGAACGGGGGATTTTCTTTTCAACCTAAGGCTGCTGAAGTGTTCGGCTGTCCTCACCAGCATGGCACCTGCGGCCGCGCCCAACTCCGAGCGAAGCGATCTGGCAAAGCCCAAATACATCCTCTTCATCTTCCTGTTACCTGCTATTTTTGCGGCATGCGCAAATACTACTGGCTCGCTGCCTTTTTCGCTCTTGCGGTTGCCCTTCGCTGGGGTTCCTTTTTCATCTCCGTCATCAATCATGACGAAAGCACCTACATCGTGATTGCGGATGAGATGCTGCGCGGCGAAGTGTATTTCCGCGACGTTATCGATACTAAGCCCATCGGCATTTTCTGGATCTACGAAGCACTGATCTGGCTGACGGGCGGTGCCATTTGGGCATTACGCATCGCCGCTGCTTTCGTGGTGGCACTGGGTGCCTGGGGCCTTTTTCTGGCTGGCCGCCGGGCCACTGGAGCGGATAAGGTAGGCATCGCCGCTGGCGTCATTTATTGCTGGTCTTGTGCCATCTACACTTACTATGGCCTCTCACCGAATACAGAAATTTTCTTCAATATTTTCACCATCATGGCGGTAGCCTTGGCGGTAGCTCCCAGGTTTAAAGAAGGCCATACCGACACCTTCTGGCACTGGCCTGTTGCGGGTTTGCTGCTGGGCCTGGCGGTCATTATTAAACCTTTCGCAGCAGCAGAGTCACTGGCAGTCGGCTTATTCATGGTCTGGTATTATGTGAGCCAGCGCAAGTACGCAACGGTAGTAACGGCAGGCCTTAGTTTGGTAGCCGCCTTCTCCCTCCCGCTATTGTTCATTTATGGTTATTATCAGCGACTCGATTTGCTGGAAGCTTTTCAATTCTACACCTTTGAGGTCAGTAGTGCCTACCCGATCGATTTACCCTGGTATTTGCGGCTCAAATATATGGGGGACTACCTGCTACGATACACTCCCTTCGTGCTTCTGGGCGCCGGAGCGCTGGTACAGTGTCAGCGGTTAAAAGCAAAGAAAAACAAGGCTGCGCTCCGTTGGGGCTATTACCTGTTGCTGCAATTTCTGTTGGTGACCATCGTAGTGCTCCTCACTGGCAAACGCTTCGGGCACTACCAGGTACAACTCCACCCGGTCGTTGCCCTTTTAGCGGGGCTTTGGTGGTTACCTGGATTAACCGTTTACCCTTGGCTCCGCCGCGAAAAATTGCGGCGATGGACGCCCTATCTGGTTGGAGGGCTGGCCTTCCTCCTCGGCACCATCCATTTCTTCCATTACCAAAATAAGGACGACAAACCCGCTCGCATAGCGGCCTACCTTGAAGATAAGTTAGCCCCCGGAGAGACCTATTTTGGCATTAACGGTTGGCAAATCATCTACCACTTACTCGACCGACCGGTACCTACACCTTACGTCCATTCTTCCTTACTCTACCTCGATCATCACGTGCGCGCTTTCCAGATCGACGAGCGCGCCGAAGCTGAACGGATTATTGCCGACCCTAAGGTCATGTACTTGGTCGGACGCGCCCACGACGACATTGCCGACACCCCTTTGACGGATCGTCTACTAGAAGTTTTTGCACCTCATGATATGATTGGGAAAGAGATTAAGGTTTGGAAACGGAAGTAGGAAGGCTCACCGGCTAAAGCTGAGTGTACAGTACCCCCGGCTTTAGCCGGAGGGTTCGTTGTTCACAAACCTTTCCCACCGAAGCAACTTCCAAACCAACTCCTCGCATTACCTTTGCGTCCCTTAAAATTGACCTCGATATGTTTCGCACCCATAATTGTGGAGAACTCCGCCTCGCAGACGCCGGTAAGCAAGTAAGCCTAAGTGGTTGGGTTCAGATCGGCCGCGACTTCGGCGGCCTCACTTTTGTCGACCTCCGTGACCGCTACGGCATCACTCAGGTAGTCTTCGACAGTGATGATAATGCGGAGCTAACCGAGCAAGCTCGTAAACTGGGCCGTGAATGGGTTGTCCAGGTCAACGGAACTGTTCGGGAGCGGACGAACAAAAACCCCAATCGCGCTACCGGTGACGTCGAAATCATCTGTAACGAGCTCATCGTACTGAATGGCTCTAAGGTCCCTCCCTTTACCATCGAAGAAGAAAGCGATGGCGGTGATGATCTTCGCATGCAGTACCGCTATCTAGACCTGCGCCGGGGGCCACTACAGCGCAACATTATTTTCCGCAGTAGGCTCGCTCTGGCCGTCCGCGCTTACCTCGGAGGACAAAATTTCGTGGAAGTAGAAACCCCCTTCCTGATCAAATCTACGCCGGAAGGTGCCCGCGATTTCGTTGTTCCTAGCCGCCTGAATGAAGGACAGTTTTACGCCCTTCCTCAAAGCCCCCAGACTTTCAAGCAACTTCTAATGGTCGCCGGTTACGACCGCTATTTCCAAATCGTTAAGTGCTTCCGCGACGAAGACCTCCGTGCCGACCGTCAGCCAGAGTTCACCCAGATCGACTGTGAGATGGCCTTCGTTACCCAGGAAGAAGTACTCCATACTTTTGAAGGCCTAACACGTCATGTTTTCCGGGAACTAAAGGGCATCGAACTCGGGGATTTCCCCCGCATGTTCTACGACGACGCTATGCGTCTTTACGGCTCCGACAAGCCCGACCTCCGAGTCGGTATGGAGCTGGTGGAACTGAATGCCGTGGCCCAGAACCAAGGTTTCAAGGTCTTCGATTCCGCCGAACTAGTAGTTGGCATCTGTGTCCCCGGCAAAGCAGACCTTACCCGTAAGCAATTAGACAAGCTGACCGACTGGGTCAAGCGCCCCCAAATCGGCGCCAAGGGCCTCGTGTACGTTAAGTGCAACCCCGACGGTAGCTACAAATCCAGCGTAGACAAATTCTTCGATCAGGAAAAACTCGCTGCTTGGGCCGCAGCCAGCGGAGCAACGCCCGGCGACCTCCTCCTCGTCATTTCCGGAGAAGACGAAAAGAGCCGCAAGCAACTCGGCAATCTGCGCCTACACGTTGCCGAAGCCTTCGATATGATTCCCGCCGATAGCTTCAAGCCCTTATGGGTCGTCGATTTCCCGCTTTTGGAGTGGGACGAAGAAAGCGAACGCTTTCACGCCATGCATCACCCCTTCACCAGCCCGAAACGGGAGGAAGTAGAGCGGATGCTCAACGGTGATCACGAAACCATGAAATCGCTCAAAGCAGATGCCTACGACCTCGTCATCAACGGCGCTGAAATTGGTGGTGGCTCCGTTAGAATCTACTATCGAGAATTACAAGAGAAGAACTTCCAACTACTCGGCTTCACGCCCGAGGAGGCCGAAGAACAGTTTGGCTTCCTGATGGGAGCCTTCGAATACGGCGCCCCTCCCCACGCTGGTATCGCCTTCGGCTTCGACCGTCTATGCGCCGTCATGAACGGACAGTCCTCCATCCGGGATTTCATCGCCTTCCCCAAGAACAACCAAGGACGAGACGTGATGATCGATGCCCCAGCAGGAATCGATGATACCCAGCTGGCAGAGTTGAATTTAGCCGTGACTTTGTCCGAAGACTAGAGAAATTAGTAGCGGGTGGTGCGCAATTTAATTATTCCTCCAAAGCAAGCCGACTTGATTCAAGAGCATACAGTATAAACGCATTAAAGTGGGCATCATACTGGCTGCGTTGTAAAGCATCATAGTATCCCTGTTGACGCTCATAATTAAATCATTTGATTAGATCATATGATAGTATCACAAGATACACCCCCACCTCTGAGCACCTAACGATAGTTACCAAATAGCAAAATCCTTAGAGGCCGTATCTTTCCGTCATGTACGATGCCATTCGCCAACTCATCCGCGAGAATCGGGTAGCCGCTGCGCTAGACGCCATGGACCAACTCGATCTGAGCCGGGAACACAGCAGCCGGCTCACCACCCTACACCGCCGCTGGCGGATCTTGGAGGATAAAGCTATGGGTAATCTGATCGAGGAACGCCTACTCCGTATTGAGGAAAATGGAATTGTCGAAGATATTCTGCAACTGCTAGATCACGCCGAGCACCCCTTACCTGAGCATGAAGAGCAAGCGCATCCGGGCGCTCCCGCAGGTGCCAAAACTGAATCCTCCGGAAAAGCAAAACAAAAGGGTACTGCTGATGGCCGGGGGGCTAATAGCAACGCTAAAATCTGGCTGATGGCTGGAGGTGCCATTGGCGTATTACTACTAGCCTTTTGGTTTTTACGCCCTGACTCAAAGCCCGCTACTCCTACAACAACCGAGGTCACTTCTCGGGTACCATCGGAATCACCGACGCCCAACGAATCGGCCGAAAGACCCGGTTCCCCCACCCAAAGTGAGCGGCCAAGCATCACCCTTTCGGAAGCTAATCAGGAGCGACTACGGGAAGCCGTAAGCACCCATTTGGAGGATCGGGAGCTAAAGGTTGATCCCAACATCCTGGCCAACCGTGATCTCCTCAAAGCGGTTATTCCACCCTTGATGACCGACGGCCCGAAAGTACCAATGACCCTGGCCGTCTACTTATCCGAAAAAGCGCCGACCAAGTATAATGGAGCACTAACGAAACACCTTGGTGCTTTCCTGCGCAGCCGTTTACAAAGAGAAATCAGTGTTGAAGTCCTTACCCAGGATTTTCACGATTGGGAAAACCGAGAAAGGATGCAGCTTCGCGGCGTTGCCGATGACACCCGTCTGAAAGCCACCCGCACGCCTCACATTCTACTGGTCGATATTCGTAACGTTCGATCGGGAAAAGGAGAAATCCGAACTTGCCTGTACGACGTTAACCGAAAAAAAGGCTTCACCCGTG
>JBCDGT010000341.1:0-4814 GCA_038750915.1 Bacteroidota bacterium | reverse complement strand
GTCTGATATTGGCAAGATTGATCTGCTTACTCCGGAAGATGAAGCAGCTCTTGCCGCTAAAATCCGGGAAGGAGATCAGGTAGCCCTTGAACGATTAACGAAAGCGAACCTTCGCTTCGTGGTGTCGGTCGCTAAGCAATACCAAAACCAAGGCCTAAGCTTAGCCGACCTGATTAATGAAGGAAACGTTGGGCTAATCAAAGCCGCCAAACGGTTTGACGAGACGCGTGGATTCAAATTCATTTCCTATGCCGTCTGGTGGATTCGTCAAAGCATTATGCAGGCCATTGTCGAATACAGTCGATTGGTAAGGATGCCTAATAACAAAGCGGCTGGCTACACGAAGGTTAGTCAAGCAATCGCCTCTTTTCAACAAGAATTTGAAAGAGACCCGGAGCCGGAAGAGCTGGCGGATCTTCTAAACGTTTCTCTTTCCGATGTGGAACGTGCCCTTAGCGGACGGATGCGACACCTCTCCTTTGATGCTCCGGTGGCGGGAGATGACTCCGATCTCACTATGCTCGACACAATGCCCACCGATGGGCAGAGTCATCCGGACGTAAAAGTGATGGGGGAATCTCTCGCTAAAGAAGTGGTTTCCAACCTTAATTTACTAGCCCCTCGGGAGCGTACCGTCCTCGCTTGTTACTTTGGCCTGGACGGGGAGGAGCAGCTTAACCTTGAAGAGATTGGGGAGCGTTTCGACCTTACTCGTGAGCGGGTTCGGCAAATAAAAGAGCGTGCCATTCGGCGTTTGCGGCGAAGCCGAAATAAGCATTTGTTGAAGAGTTATCTAGGGTAAAAGGACCTTGCACCTTTGCGTCGTATTGAGCTCCACTTGTCCAGTGGAGGATAGGATTAATCAGTATTCTGGTGCTCTAAGACACGTGCTTTAAGCCCATATATTCCAATTAGCGGATTATCGCGAGAATACTGCTCTACAGTAAGTGAGTAAGGGCCGGGGACTTGATAGCGAAGATTACTAATTAAGGGGATCGTCAGGGTACATTCTGATGTGGCGCAATTCCCCTGCCAAGCACCGAATTCTCCAGCGAGCTGTAAGCTCAGTAACTGGGTGTCTATGGTGCCAGCTGGAAGGGTGGTGTAGAGCCTGACGTAGAAATTTTGGTAAGCGAAATCTGAAGAGTGGGTCACGCCTAGGGTAAGATCGTACGTTTTAGAGGTGTCCTCTATATGGTAACGAAAATTTGCTGGGGTGGTATAATCCCAACCTGTAGGAGGGAAGGTTTGGCTCTCTTCATATATAATCCCTGGCCCACAGGCACAAAAAAGGTAGAGGCAAAGGGTTCCTAAGACAGTTTTAGTCATGGAGGTAGTTACACTTATTCGGACTGGGCGAGCCTGGAGAAGGTCAACCATTCCGAGGATCCAGCTAGCTAACGAGGATTTAGCTAAAGTATTCCTTCATTCGCTCAAAGAAACCTTTATCCCCTTTACCCATCCGCGGTTTGAAGTTATCCATATCCCGCATTTTCTCCAGGAGGGCGGTTTCTTCCTTGGTCAAGGATTTTGGAGTATAGATATTAACGTGGATGAGCTGGTCGCCCGTTCCGTATCCTTGCAGAGCCGGTAGGCCTTTACCACGCAAGCGTAAGATTTTTCCCGCTTGGGTACCGGCAGGGATCTTGATCTTAACCCTTCCGTCAATTGTTGGTACTTCGACGGAAGTACCTAGGGCGGCATCAGCGAAATTGAGATTCAGGTCGTAGATCAACTTCTGACCATCCCGCTGGAGGTATTCGTGCGGCTTTTCCTGAATGTTGATCAACAGGTCTCCTGCAGGTCCTCCCCGGCGGCCAGCGTTGCCTTTACCGCGCATGCTCAGCTGAAGGCCTTCTTCCACGCCAGCAGGTATGTTTACCTCAATGGTGTCTTCGTCGTACACCCGGCCTTCGCCTTTACAATTGTGGCAATTTGCCTTGATGGTCTTACCCGTGCCGGAACAAGTGGGACAGGTTGTCGTCGTAGCCATTTGACCTAAGAAGGTGGAACGTACCTGGCGTACAACACCAGCCCCTCCACACGTCTTACAGGTAATAACACTGCTAGCGTCCTTCGCGCCACTCCCGTCACATACAGAACATTTTTTTTGTCGTTTCACCTTGATGCGCTTCGTCACGCCCGTGGCAATTTCTTCCAGAGTAAGGGCCACTTTGATCCGTAGATTTGCACCTCGTTCGCCGCGAGCTTGCCGCCGGGCTCCGCCACTGAAGAAATCTCCGCCACCGCCACCAAACATGCTGCCAAATTGAGACATGATGTCTTCCATCGTCATCCCGCCGGCACCACCGAATCCGCCTTGTTGGTCTACTCCTGCATGGCCATATTGGTCATAACGGGCCTTCTTCTGAGGGTCACTCAGTACATCGTATGCTTCGGCGGCTTCTTTGAATTTTTCTTCCGCTACTTTATCGTCCGGATTACGATCCGGATGGTATTTCATCGCTAACTTACGGTAGGCCTTTTTTAAGGTCGCCTCATCGGCACCTTTGCTTACCCCAAGTACTTCGTAATAATCGCGCTTAGCCATGTTTCTTATTGATGCTCAGTTGCCAAATTTGGCGTGGGCAATACTCGCCCAGTGGCCAGGGGCCTTTACTTTCCAACGACGACTTTTGCGTGTCGGATAATTTTACCATTCAGAAAATATCCCTTCTCAACGGTATCGACTACTTTACCCGCCAGTTCTGGGTGGGGAATCTCCGTAACTGCTTCGTGAAGATCGGCATCGAAGGCTTCACCATTGGACACCATTGGCTTCAGTCCCTGGCCGGCTAAAGCGGTGTAGAGTTTCTTTACGATCAACCCGACGCCACTGTCCCAAACTTGCTTGGTCGCTTCGTCGCTTTCGGCTTGCTTGGCCGCACGATCAAAATCATCTAGCACTGGTAATAAGGACAACATGGTTTTTCGCCCAGCCGTATCCATTAGCTCCAGTCTTTCTCGCTGAATCCGCCGTTTATAATTGTCAAACTCGGCACGGAGGCGCAAATGGCGATCGTCCTGCTCGGCAAGCCTTGCTTCCAGAGCGGAAATGTGCTCGTTCTCTTCCACTACTTCAGTGGCGTCCAGCTGCTCCTCCAATTCTGCTTCTACCTCATCTCCCAGGGTGTTTTCCTCGGGCTCAGCACCGGCATTTTCCAACAACTCATCATCGACGATAGGTTCGTTAGCATTCTTCTTGGACATTCTGAATATATTTTTCATTGCGTTAAGGGGCTGCAAAAGTAAGACCATCCGAGGACATGGACAGTTTGTCAGGTCGCAATGGCAAAACATGACAGGGCGCGGTCGCAGGTGCAGGGTCCGGTTAATGCACGTTCCACGTGCGCTGGCGAACGAAGTGAGTATGCGGCAATTTATCTTCGTGCCCGGAAGGCGCAATACCGGACCCCGCACACGTTCGACGAGCTAACTGACCACCAGCGGTCGCGCCCAAAAGGGAAAGTAAAGCATCAAGCTATACCACTTGTCCGGAGGTGATCTTAATCATTCGGTCTTCGACTTCTCGTACCAGCTCAATATAGCGGTCCGTTCGCTTAGTGGCCGGTGTTCGTTCCAGTGGGAGGTCAACCTTTACGTGTTCCGTGAAGCGGCTAGGGGCCGGCTTCATCATGTAAATATCATCCGCTAGGTAGACGGACTCAGGAATGTCGTGGGTAACGAAAACGACGGTAGGGTGGATACGGTGCCAAATATCGGTTAAGAGGTCCTGCATTTGTAGGCGGGTGTTGATGTCGAGGGCACCAAAGGGCTCATCCATCAGAAGAATATCGGGATTAGCGATAAGGCTGCGCGCGATGGCTACTCTTTGCAGCTGGCCGCCCGATAGAGTAGGGTACTGAGCGTATTTTTGGTCGTGCCCGTTGAGGCCCACCAAATCAATCATTTCGTGAGCGCGTTCCAGTCGTTCTTTTAGAGGGATGCCTTGGTATTCAAGGGGTAGAGCGACGTTATCGAGTACTGTCCGCCAGGGTAGGCTACTGTACTGCTGAAAAACCATTCCAACGCGGGTAGCTTCTTGCACTGGCTTCCCCTTTACGAGTACGGTGCCGTCGGTAGGGCGTTGTAGGCCGGCAATGTAACGCAGCACGGTACTTTTTCCAGCTCCGGAGGCACCAAGAATGACTACAAATTGGCCCTGAGCGGGTTTGTCTTCTACGAGGAAGTCCAGTCCATCAATGATGTAAGACTGACCGCCATCGTAGCTTTGGCGAATCCCCCTTAGCTCGATGATGTTTTCTAGATGTCCGTCGATAAAATCCGGCATGGCGCTTAGGCTTTTTGAGTGCTTTGACGAAGTTTGAACTCACCGAAGATAATGAGCAGGGCAGCGGCGGCAACAATGATTGCGACGATAAAGGCCAGCAGCTTACTGTCTACGAATACGTTGACTAGTAAGTAAGCCATTACCACCCCCAGAATGATAAGGAAACCATTGCGGGCTTCCTTCAATCCCGGTACTACGGCTTTAACGTCGCGGTGCGGAAACAACCGACGGTTCATATAGGCGAAAAGTTGATCTTGTAGATAGCCAATGATCACAATGGTAATCAGCACGGCGAATACACCAGCTACATTACCCTGGCGGCCAAGGATATAGCTTAGGGAGCCCAAGCCATCCGTACGGTAGTAGACCTCAGCGATGATAATGTAGGTCCAACTGATGGCGGTAAGTACCCGAATGTCATCGATGAGCTTGCTAAGTACAGCTGGAACATAAACGGATTTTACTAGTTGCCAATCACTTGCTCCGAGGGTGTAAGCAGTTTTAAGGTAGACATCCTCCGTCT
>JBCDGT010000340.1:0-4829 GCA_038750915.1 Bacteroidota bacterium | reverse complement strand
GTTAATTGGTACCGCCAACAGGGTATTGCTTGCGTGGGGTACGATCGCCAGGGTTTTGGTCGTAGTGAAGGCAAAAGGGCCTACGCAAGGAGCTACAAGGTTTTTGTTGACGAGGTAGCCCGTTTAGTAGTAGCCTGCGAAAGACGCTACCCTGATCTCCCCGTATTTCTCTACGGACATAGTTTTGGTGGACAGACCCTCCTGCGGTACCTAATTAAGAGAAAACCGCACATATCAGGAGCTATTGTTACTGGCCCACACCTTCAGTTGAGCTTCCAACCTAACCCCCTAATCGTAGCCCTTGGTAAAATTACCCGCAAACTCGTGCCGACCTTCACCCAAGAAAATCAGCTGGAGACGAGCAAGCTTAGTCGGCGGGCAGAAGTGGTTAAAGCCTACAATGAAGATCCCTACGTAACTAGTAAGTTAACCAGCCAGACGGGTATTGATGTCTTAGAAATTGCGGAGGAATTAGACGGTTGGAAGGGAGAATTGCCCGTCCCAACCCTACTCATGCACGGTGGGGAAGACGGTATTACCAGTCCATCCGCCAGCCAAGCTTTTGCGGAACGAAACCCAAGAGAGCTTACCTGGAAGTTGTGGCCGGGCCTCTACCACGAAATCCACCTCGAGCCAGAGCGAGAGGAGGTGTATACTTTCACATTAGCCTGGCTGGAAGAACGACTGGGCGCGGTACATCGTCCGCCGGAATCCGTATAACGGCTGGTTGGTGCGATGGCAAATCCAATTAAGCCGTAGGGGCATCCGCAATTACTTCCGTAGCTGGTGCTTCGGGAGCGAGCCATTGATCGAAGGCTCCGGCGGTATAAGCGGCAGCAGCCAGTAGGCCAATGGTAACTAGCGCAGTAACGGCAACCGCCTTACGGCGACGGCGACGATCATTCTTCAGAGTTTGGTAGCTGTACATGGTAAGTTTAGGGATTAGCGAGCGAATACACACAGGTTAACGAAACAACGGCCCCTCCTTGTACATTAGTTGCCAAGGAAATCCTAAATGACCATTACCAAAATCATAAGATGACGGACCTCGCCGAGACCTATTTTGCCGTTCACCAAGAAGTAAATGCCGCTGGTGCCCGCCTAGTGGCCGTTTCAAAAACCAAGCCGCACGAAGCCATAATGGCCCTTTATGAAATGGGCCACCGGGATTTTGGCGAAAATCGGGTAACGGAGCTGGTTGAGAAGTACGAAGCCCTCCCGAAAGACATTAACTGGCATTTCATTGGCCACTTGCAGCGTAATAAAGTGAAGTACATCGCCCCCTTTGTGCACCTCATCCATGCGGTCGATAGTTCACGACTGCTACGAGAGATCGACAAGCGGGCTAAGGAAGCAGGACGAAGTATTCCCGTTCTTTTACAATATCACATTGCGGAGGAAGCAAGTAAGTTTGGCTTGGACCCAGAAAAGGCTTCAGCCATTTTTGCGGACATCGACCGTGAAGCACTTAGTCACGCTCGGATATTAGGTGTTATGGGGATGGCTACCTATACTGATAAAGACGAACAAATCGCCGAAGAATTTCAACAACTAGCGGACATCCATGAGGCACTTAAACAGGACCGCTTCTCCAATGATCCCGACTTTCAGGAGATCAGTATGGGGATGTCCGGGGACTACCCAATTGCCCTGCAAAAAGGCAGCACGCTGGTGCGGGTGGGAAGTTTACTCTTCGGTAATCGATAACCAAGGAGCGTTGACCTCCAGGTCAACTTTAAATGATACTTCAACTCCTCTTAGTAGACCTGGAGGTCTACGTTCCTTTGAGTAGGGTGGACGAAATAGTGATCGTTGCTCCCGCCGCCTCCATCTCCGTTACTGCCCGATCTACGTCGCCCTCTTCGAGGTTGACGCCCCGACTGGCGTCGCGAATTAAGGTAGTGGAAAAACCTTCTTTGAGGGCATCGAGCACGGTAAACTTAACGCAGTAATCCGTGGCAAGTCCAAGTACGTGTACTTCCTCAATCCCTTGTTCGCGTAACCACTCAGCCATGCCCGTACTTTTACGGTGGCCATTATCATAAAAGCCACTGTAGCTGTCGATTTGTGGGTCGGTCCCTTTTTGGAAAACCTTAGTGATTTTATCAACTTCTAATTCATTGACAAATTCAGCTCCCCAGGTACCTTGCACGCAGTGAATGGGCCAAAGCACTTGTTCTAAGCCGTGTAAATCAATAAGCTGTCCTGGTTTCCGCCAAGGGTGATTCGCAGCGAAACTACCGTGGTCTGCGGGATGCCAATCCTGGGTCGCCACGATAGTTTGATAATGAGGCATTAGGGAATTGGCCAAGGGCACTACCCTATATCCTTCGGCCACTGGTAACATTCCGGTGGGCATGAAATCAACCTGTAAATCGACAAGGATCAAGGCTACGGTGGCAGGAAACATACTTAGCTTTATTTTAAAGCAAAGATAAGCCTTTTTGCTGAATTCAACAAGGATTGCTACTCTACTAAAGGTAAAGGGCCGTAGGCCGTCTAAAAAGCGAGCAGTGCACTAGGAGCGGCAGCGCCTAGTACTTCTTCTTAGAAATCTTATTGTAAGTAATCTGCCGTTGTGCTTTGGATTTGAAACGGTTCACTCCGGATTCACGGAGCTGGGCGTGTTTGGTTTTGCGCCCTTGAACTCGAGCCCGCCAGCGCTTCCAACTGCCGAGGGTCATTTCTTTTTTCATCAGTTTGATGACCTCTGCTTCTCTGAGTCCGAATTGGTATTCAATGGCCTCAAAGGGCGTCCGATCTTCCCAGGCCATACTGATGATGCGATCAATGTCTTCGGGGCTGAGTTCTTTTGCCATGAAAGCAAAAGGAAAATACCGTGAAATTGTTCCTGTTTTTGTACCCACGGCTTCAGCCGTCGGGGTTACCCAACGGCTGAAGCCGTAGGTACAGGTTTAGAAGTACCTTCCGATCATTTCGTGTTCTACGATGACGCGGCGAAGTTCCAGAAAATCAACTTCGGCTTGGTGGCTCCACGCCACTTTTCCGGCAGGTTCGATTAGCAAGGTGTACGGTAGTGCACCGTTCCACGCTGGGTCAATGGCTTCGATTAGCTCATAGATATCTTTGCCCACGAAGTGATAGTTGGTTAACGGAGAGTGGACTTTCTCCAAGAACTTCAGTGCTTGTTCGCCACGATCAGGCTTATCGGCGGAGATCGAAACAAATTCGAAATCGCGGCCGCCGTACATACGTTGCAGTACAATGAATTCAGGGTATTCTTTTACGCAAGGGCCACACCAGGTTGCCCAAACGTTAATGAGTCGGAGCTTATCGCTGTCATTATTGGCTACCAATTCCTTCACCCCGGCTACATCGATTTCTTCCATAGAAACGGGCAGCGCATCCCATGCTTGGTAAGACTCCTCCTTGTACTTTGCCTTCCAGGCCCACTTCGTGGAGCAGCCAAAGGTTTTGGTTGATTCGGGGACTTCAGTTCCGTTAAGAAGGGCATCGACTGCTGCACGCAGGTCTTCACCGTTGGCGGTGCCAGGGCGCTCGACTTTATCGATTCTGCCTGAATACCGCAACTTCCGATCGGCATCAAAAACGAAGGTATGGGGCGTAGCGACCGGGCCGTACCGTAAAGAAGTGGCGTGGTCATCACCATCGTAGAGGTAGTCGAAGTTGAAGTCCGCGTCGCGAGCGCGGATGATCATATCAGCGTAGTCATCGTTGAGGTCGGAGTAACCAAGCTCGTCGTAGCGAACACCCAAGGGGCTATTGGGAGAAATGGCAATCACCTCCACCCCTTTATCAGCATATTCTTTGGTGAAATTCACTAGCCGCTCTTCATAAGCCTGGGCCGTCGGACAGTGGTTCGTGGTGAAGACGATGACCAGCACCTCCGCCGCGGCGTAATCCGCTAACGTGTGGTATTGCCCATCTACTCCGATTAGTTTGAAGTCTGGTGCGGCAGCACCAACTGTAAGGGTAGCCACTTCTTGCTCAGGCACCAGTTGAGGATTAGCCTGAAAATCTTTGGCTTCCTCTACTTTTTCCTCAGGCGCGGCCGCAGGTGCCGGGTCTGATTGACAAGCAGTGAGTAAAAACAAACAAAGGATGGGTAGGTAGCGGAGCATGAACGTAATTGTTAAGTTATCCGCAAGATAAATAATTGCTCTTTACCCTGGTTTGAGGGGTTGATAACAACACATCAGCCAGGGGATTAGGATGTTTAGGATTTGGTAGAATGAATAGGATTCAATCCGTTTTAGCTCCTTTTACATTCCCCATTCATAATAAGCCCGTAACAATAATAGATAACGACGACGTCTTGTAGTCCTCCCCTCAACCAGATCTCGTGCACCAACTAGTTTCCCATGATTGTATTCTAAAAGAAAAATGGGTTGGGTGTAGTCAATTTCTTCCTCTTTACGATCTTCAACCCAGAAAACAGGAGGGTACAACAACCAATCTCCATGACGCTGCCCGTCTTTTAGCTCGCCGCGAAAAGGATGATATTCCTGATCGGCTCGCCCCGACAGCACTTTTTGTTTCGGATATACAAGGCCGGTATTTTTAGTAGCCAAAACGCGTAAAATCTCTTTTTCCGCGTCTACTTCTTTATCCGTCAGCAATAACTTCCGCGAGCAGGCTCCCACCCAAAAAACATCTTTCTGATTCTCCAATTCAGCAATATCTGAAGTTGATAGATACAATAGGTACTTTTTGCCTTCAGCCGGCAACCAACCACAGCTAGATAAGTCACTTGCAATAATGATTTTGGCTTCACCTGTTTGCCCCTTGAATACGTTGAGTATTCGAGCTGTAACTTTCTCAGAAAAAGGCGGAGGTGGAGGAGGTGG
>JBCDGT010000339.1:0-4832 GCA_038750915.1 Bacteroidota bacterium | reverse complement strand
GAAAATTTCAATAACATTACCCTAAACTGGACTTACGAACAACAATTTAATGTGGACAGCTTCATTATTGAGCGTTCTGTCAGCACAAACAATAATTTCGTAAAAATTAATAGTGTTTTTGGGGGTAGTCGCCAGTATGACGACATTCTTAACGCCGACTTAGGAGACCGTAATGTGTACTATCGAATTATGGCAAAGAAGAAGGTGGCTAATGGAACCACAGATGTGGTTGTTTATTCCGCACCAAGTACCGAGCGGAAAGGTAGGGCTGGAATTCTAGAGACTAATTTTAATATTCTCGGAGCTGAAGACCAAAATTTCGTGAATAGTGTGGCTTTACACGGGAATTGGATGGTCATCGGTAGCCCTCAACTAGGGAACAACAATGAAGGAGGCCTTGGCATTTATAGGTTCGACGGAAAAAAATGGCAGTTCTGGGATAATAGTATTCGGGGAACGGTAGCGAATGGGAAAATTGGTACAACAATTGATTTCGACGGGAAGCGAATAATTGCTGGTGGAATCGGTGACATAAAGCCAATAATCGCCGAGTATGATTATAATCAAAACCGTTGGATAAGGCTTTCAGGGTTGGATGGGCGTGAGGACCTTAAAGGGAATAATGTGACAATTCACAATGATTGGATGGCTACTTGGCAAACGAATTCCCGAGACGTAAATCTTTTCGACGTTAGTGACTCTTATGAGGCTAAAGATCCTGTTCGTTTATCAAGTACCCCGAGACTTTTGTCTTTGGATATATCAGATGATTTTTTGGTGGTAGGGGTACCCGAATACATGACAAACGTAAATTCACCCCTGGTTAAAAAAGGCTTTTTCTCCATCTACCAAAAGGGAGTAAACGATACCTGGGATTTATTTGGGACAATTGAATTTCAAGGGGATTTTTTCCTCGAGACCCGTCTTGGCAAAGACGTAAGTATTTCTGCAACCACCTTAGCGGTAAGTTCTAAAGACGTTGTTTTAGTTTACGGGTTAAGAGATGGCGTTTGGGAAAGTGAGAGGCAAATTATTAAACCTCAACTTGCTGAATCGTTTGGGGATGCCATCTCAATCACGGAATCCCACTTAGCGATTCTTGTCGACCGAGCGGTTTACCTATACGAACGAACACCGGATGGTAGCGGCTGGTTTTTTCTTCAACAATTTGGTTCTGTAGCGGGCCCAAACCCGGATATTAGTATCGATGATCGGCATCTAGTGATAGGTAAATTAAACGGCCTTAGCACTCGTCGAATTCACCCTGGTCTAAGTAGTGTTAAAGCAACGGGTGTTTTAGCGAATACCCCTACTAAAACCACGATAAACTGGACCTACGATTCCGGCAACCACCCCGCCGAAGAAAGCATCAAAGGCTTTAACGTTTATCGCGACGGAGAACTCCTCTCTAATTCCCTGCTCAATCCCGAAGAGCGCAGCTTCGTCGACCAAGACGGAATTGCCGGCAGAGAGCATGTCTATGAAATAGAAATGATTTGGCTGGATGGCCTACCAGGGCCGCGGTTAGCCGATCTTGGTTCCCGTGCCGGCGTAGGCCGCATTGAAGGAAAAGTGGTAACTAACACCCCCAGCCAAAGTGGGGTGGCTGGCGTGACGATTGTTGCCACAGGGAAGGTTGATGAAGAATACTACCGCTACGAAACGGTATCGGAAGCAGACGGTAGCTTCAACCTCAGTAAGCTATACATCGGTACGGAGATGGAGGAGACAGATTATTTCATCGAGGCAAGGTATAAAGACCACAGCTTCGAATTTGACCCGAAGGTCACCCTACGTCTGGATCAAACGGTAGGTAACCGACTTATCCTCGATAACTCGGCCTTTGTCGTTGCCGGCAACGTGAAGCGGGAATACTTTAGCTGCGGATTGGATAGTGTGGGGGTTACCGCAACCTTCCAATTCAATGATGGTAGCAAAACCCAAGAGAGCGTACTGACTAATGCCGAAGGCGATTACAGCTTAACGATCGATCCGACCAAACCAGGTCTTGAGAAAATTGAAATTAGTATCGACTCGTTCCGTGTACTGAATGCCGGAAAAGACGTCAAGGAACGCTACGCCTTCCGCGCCGAGCAGGCAACCGTAATCACGGATTTCCTGAACCTACAGCGGGCTACCCGACTGGACTTTACGGATACCTTTACCTACGGTATCCCCATCAGGGTAGTTGATGCCTGCGAGCAGTTTATCTCATCGGATCAATTCCTGATCCGAGCCACCTCAGCCAATGGCTGTTACGACCGGGTTTCACTACCCGCAAGGATTTCATTGGCCGGATTACGGCGGAGTTGCCACCTATTGAACTGAGCCTTCGCGTAGAGGACGTGAAGAATGTCGATCAGGCCGTAGACATCACCTCACAGGTAGCCGTCGATTACTTCCGCTTCCGGCCGGCTGCCCTAGACCTAGCGACACCTTACCTGGAGGACATTGAGGCCGCAGAGATCATCGCGGAAAACGCAACCGACTTTGTCTACCACAAGCCCCCTACCATTACGATTACAAGTGGCCGGAACTTCATCTGTGACAACCCCGATTTTGCTGCCGTCGTCCAGCAAGGCGACAACTACGAATGGACGATGAAGGTGACGGAAGACCACAACGGTACTTCCTGTGAAGTGAGCGAAGGCATGCTCCGGATCACCAACCCAGGAGCAGCGAACCCGAATCCGCTGGTCTTGAACTATGATGAGGTAGAAGAGGAATTCCCTGCCTACGCCTTCAAAGCCGGTCAGCCGAACATCGTTCCTCCGAACAAATGGGCGGTTACCATCGAATACTTCAGTCCTGAAGGAAGCCTACTTGGCAAAATAGAACAGGAATTGCTGGTGGAAGGAATCGCCGCCGTACCGGGTAACGGTGCCCTGGTAGGCGCGGATACAGCGGGCTCGGACGTGATCCAGCTTCCCTTATTCGTGCTGCGTAAGCCGCCGGGTGACCTGAGTTACGCTACGATTGCTAAGGGGACGAGCATCTCCAAGACGATCTCCATCAACGAAAGTGTAGAAGACGGCATTGGCTTGATCGGTGAAGTACAAGCTCTAGTCGGTGGTATCGGTGCGTTTTCGGCGGCTGAAGTTGTTACGGGAAGCACTAACGAAGATGGCTTTGCCTGGGAGTACAGCGTTACGACCGCCGAAACGTACAGCACCGAACGCGTTGGGGACGACCTGATCGTCGGGATGGGCCTCGCCCAGCAGTACGGCCTCCAGCAGCGGGTGCAACTGAAAGAAGACGATTGCGAGAAGATTTTGCTGACCCAAATCCTCGGCTTAAGCCCCATCGAAGTGAAGACCCAGTGGTCGTATTCCGTAGGGGAGATCGAAGAGATCATCCGCCAACTGGAACTACGTATTGCCCGCATCGAATCAGGGGAGGAAATCATTAACGGCCCGGATGGTATGCCCATGCCCGTAGATGAAGCTGCCGAGCGTTTTGATGTAGTGGCGACCAACTGGAGGGAGGTATTGGTTTATCACCGTGAGAAAACCGTACCGCACTACGTGATCTGTACCCAGCAGCCACCGGAAGGCATCCCCGCCAATGTGCGGCAGGCCATTACGGATTGGCAGTGTGAGTTCTGCCCCAAAGTAGCCGTCGACTACAATTGCGATACCCGTGAATTTACCGACTTCAACCCCGACGTAGCCTGGAACCAGGAACTGGTCGACCTATACAACAAAGCCTACGCAGCCATCAATGGCCTACTCAAGGCACCTTATGCCGAGGGGACGCTGCGCCGGTGGAAGCTTTCGCTCGCTCGCCTTAATGACCCGAATAGTTACGTGGACGGGGAATTTGACGCGGTCTCCGGAATGCCACAGGCTCAGTACTTTACCTCCGGCCAGGAGGGAGGAACGCGGTCTTTTTCCGCTGCGACCTCCAGTACCCGTTCTTACTCGAACGCGACTTACATTAACTCCGATATTTCTGCCGGACTGGCGGTCGGAGTAGAAATTGATGCGGGGATTTCCATCTTCGGCGCCTCGATTGAGACCACTACGGTAAAAGTAGAGGGCAAGGTGGGGGGTAAAGTCGTCTTGAACTATAACCTTACCGAAGACCGTTCCCGCACCGTAACCGAAACGGTAGAACAGGAATACTTCATTGGCGATGATGACCCCGGAGATACCTATACGGTGGCTGTCATCCAGGGGCCCGCCCAAAACCATACACCCTACTTCTGGACACTCGGTGGAAGCAGTAGCTGCCCGGTTGAAGAAGGTACTCTGCCCCGGGATCGGATGGACATCAACCTCTATAATCCCATTACTGACGTTGCGATCGGCAAGATTGGTAACCTCGAAGGGGTGGAAGAAGACGAAGCCTACTTTACCGTTCAACTAGCCAATACGAACCTGGATGAAGATCGGGATATGGAAGTTTTCCTGGTTACTGCTTCTAACCGTAATGCCGCTAGCGTATCCCTGGCGGGTACACAACTGGGATCAGAGTTCGTGACCATCCCCGCTGGAGGCTCGGTGCTGCTCGATTTGATGGTGGAGCGCGGCCGCCAGGTCTACCGCCACGAAAATCTGATCATTGGTGCCCGCCCGGCTTGTACGGACGGAGAGCCGGAGGACTTTGAAACGAAGTACCTCGATATTTTTGTGGGCTATAAATCGCCCTGCAGTGAGGTGGCCATCGTATCACCAGAATCCGGCTGGATCGTTACCAACGAACCTACGCTAGTGGTAAAACTGGATGACTTTGATTTAAATAATCCGAACCTGAGTTCACTCAGAATGCAGTACTGTCGCCTGGGCTCTGATAAAAAATGGAACGACATCATTCGCTCCAGCCCCCAAACT
>JBCDGT010000338.1:0-4847 GCA_038750915.1 Bacteroidota bacterium | reverse complement strand
GGGAATACAAATCGGAGGAGTTTTATCCTCAACAAGGATGTTGAGCCAACAGCGATTCTTATTGCCCGCCAGGTCGGTGCCTTGCAGGAGTACCCGGGCGGTGCCAAGATTCTCACAAGTGAAGACCACCTTATCATCGAACAAGGTCAGGAAATCATCATTAGCGTCTAACAGTGCTACCTCTATGAAGATCGAGCTACAAGCGTCAGAGCTTCCCGCATCGAAAACGTCGGCTTCAAGAACAGCGAGTCCGCTACCATCCAGATTTACGTTCAGGCCATCTTCGCAAAGCATCGTAGGTTCAGTAGCGTCGAATACTTCAAAGTTGACGTCGACACCAGAGGTATTCCCACAGGCATCTTCGCCAATGTAGCGAAGTAAGTGGCTGCCCACGGGAATCGGGGCGGTCAGGGCCTCCTGAATATTATCGGAAAAGACTTGGTAAGGACCGAGGGGATAGTTCTCCAGGCGGCCATCCAAATAGACGTAGGCCACCAAACTAGAGGGGGAGTCACACACATCGTTGATCGCTACACCGCCGTTACGTGTATTGAGAATTGCGCTGCATGCTGCCGTATTGGTAGGAAAGCGAAGCGGACCTTCATCCACAATGCCATCAAAATCATTGTCTTGCGTAGGTGGGGAGATTACCGGACCGTCCATGTCGCCCACACGTACGACTTGTACAAAGGAAGTATCAATCTCCAGGCACCAATCGACCAACTGGAAGGTACGGACGAAGGTAAAATTATCACCACAGGTGCTGATGCGTTCCCCGTCCATCACTACAACTTGGTACAAACAGTATCCACGATCAAGGTGGATACGGCCGTCGCTGGTATTGAAGTAGGGGAAATCCGTTGGCAATGGTTCGGGATTATCGAGCCCACCGGAAAAATCTTCGCAACTAATGAAGATGGCTTCTTCAACGCCCACCAGTTGGTCTATTTGTGGACGTAAGAATAGAATTTCTTGGACGCTTACCGCAGGTGCAACGTCAGCTCCATTAGAGAGCTGAGTGGCCGTGAAGTAACGTAGCATACGAACGGTATCACTACACTCCGTACCAACCGGTGTGGAAAAATCATCGTTTACGCACACCTCTACGTCTCCGCCGCAAGCGTCAGTGACTAGGGGCAGCGCAGTATTATTTTCCAGGATAGTCCTCAACTCAGGAGCTAGGCTACCGGGAATGATGGCCCCACTCCCACCTTCTACACGATAGCATTTACTGATTTCCGCAGGCAGTTTGTTGACCTCCATTCCTTCCCAAGCACCACAGGCTAAGTTGAGTGGATTGGCGGCAAAAGGCCCAATAACGGGCGGAGTAACATCTTTAGTAGTAACAAACCCCCAACAATTAAAATCCACCAAGTCAGTGTTATTCTTGCCAACAACGGTGTACCGGAAACGACCAGGCCCATCTACGGTGGCGCCATTATCGGTTTGGCCGTCTTCTACAATGATCGTGAAGTTATCTGCGTCCAAACAAACGGGCAGTCCCGTAACCACCATTTCGTAGGTTACAATACCTTTACAAGTATCGTTTAGGGTGAGATTCACCTCGGAAACGCAAGCCAAATCAAAGGGACCAGCACACTGCGCCCGTAACCCCATAAGGGGAACCATCAGTAGTAGCATAAAGAGCCACCACCGTTTTAGGCCGCCAAGATCTTGGTCGTTCATCTGAGATTAAAAAAAGCTGGTTTATACAAGACGCGCTGCAAGGTAAGCATTCTCGGAATAAATAATATGAAAAGCTGGGCAATTCGTCGAACAAAAGCAGGATTACTCCTCGGCCGAGTTCTGAGGAACGAGCTGGTTCGTCCGCCGAGCCTCCATCCGGCGGACGAACCAGGCCGAGGAACGGTTAAAACCCGTTTGTACACTTACCTTAAGGTTTAACGCTGAGTTATTTCAATTTCTTTCTTCCTAACTTATCATAGCACCTGCGGCCGCGCCCAATATTTAAGGAGAGAAGGCACCCATTTATAGTCAATAGCATACTCCACTATTGCTCCGTTCAATTAACCTTGCATTAAACATCGGCTATTCACCTCCGCGGCCGCACCCATATTTTCCGATGGCTAAACCACTTGCTGGTTCAGGGGTTAAGATAGGAGAGTGGCGCGAAAACTCCTGAATTACCGCCCAGTACCTATATTTAGTTAGTAATCTTTCTATTTACAGCGAAAATTCGCTAATCATCCATGGCAACAGCAACAAAAAAGACCACTTCCCGAAGTCGGAAAACTACGACCGCTAAGAAAAACGGTACGGCTAAAGGCTTGAAATACAGCAAAGAACAGTACCTGGAGTGGTATACCCTCATGCTGCGCATTCGTCAATTTGAAAACCGAGCACTGATGGCTTACGGCCAGCAGAAAGTTCGTGGTTTCTGTCACGTATACATTGGTCAGGAGGCCGTTGCAGCGGGAATGGAAAGCGCAATCACTAAAGATGACGGAATCGTGACGGCCTACCGCCAGCACGGCACGGCTATCGGTCGGGGCGTAAGCATGAAAGCCGCGATGGCTGAATTGTACGGTAAAGCCACTGGTATCGTAAAAGGGAAAGGCGGCTCCATGCACTTTTTTAGCAAGGAGAACAATTACTTCGGGGGTAACGGCATCGTCGGAGCGCAGATTCCCATCGGCACCGGTATCGCGATGGCCGAGCAGTACCGCGGCACCAAAAATCTTTGTGTGGTGATGTTTGGCGACGGAGCTGCTCGCCAAGGTGCCCTGTGGGAAAGCTGGAACATGGCCATGACCTGGAAAATCCCTGCCCTCTACGTTTGTGAAAACAATGGTTATGCTATGGGTACTAGTGTAGAGCGGACGAGTAATGTAACGGACATGTCCAAGCTCGGCGCCAGTTTCGAAATGCCCAGCGAGAGTGTCGATGGTATGGACCCCGCCGCCGTCCACGAAGCCTTTTTACGCGCTGCTGAGCACATTCGCTCTGGTAAAGGACCTTACTACCTGGAAGTAAAAACCTACCGCTACAAAGGTCACTCCGTCTCTGACCCCGCAAAATATCGCGAGAAAACAGAAGTAAAAGAATACCAGGATCGTGACCCCATTAAGGTGACAGAGAAGCTGATCTTGGATAATGGCTTAGCGACCGCTGAAGAAATCAAGGCCATCAAAGATGCCGTGAAAGAAGAAGTAGCCGAAGCAGCTAAGTTCGCTGAAGAGAGCCCCTGGCCGGATGCTTCTGAGCTGTATACAGATAACTATTCCGAGCCTTACCCTTTCCTGACCTAGTTCAGTAAGTTGTGATAAGCGCTGTGGGCCGCGCCGACCTTAGTGGTCGGCGCGGCCTTTTTTGTTGTGCCTTGAGTAAACGCAAACTATTAGTAGCATCCTTAATACGAGGTCAACTCCCCAACTTTACTTATCTTTGCGCTCCCTTACGAGGCCTCCTCCAAGCAGCCTCGCAAAATTCTATTGAAATGGCAAAAAAGAATAACATCGGCCGTCGCCCTACGGGCACCCCGAGTACGGGCCGCAAGCGTGGTGCGAACGCAGTTGTAGAAGGTGATGACACCTTGGTAGACATTGTTGAAGTACGGGACCAAGGCCTGGACTTCTTCGAGCGCAACCGTAATCCGATTGTTTTCGGTGCGCTGGCGATCGGCTTATTGGTTGCCGGATACTTTATTTACCAAACCTTCGTAAAAATTCCGGCAGAGCAGAACGCCGCTGCGGAAATGCAACAGGCACAAGTACAGTTTGAGCGCGATAGTTTTGCGCTGGCCCTGACCAATCCAGGCCAAGGATACCCTGGTTTCTTAGACATCATCGATGATTACGGCAGCACCAAAGCTGGCAACCTCGCCAACTACTACGCCGCTGTTAGCTACCTAAACCTAGGCCAGTACGAAGCCGCCCTAGACTATGCCCAGGCTTTTGACGCCGAAGGTGATTTGCTCCCCGCTATGCGGGAAGGCATCATTGGAGACGCTCAAAGTGAGCTCGGAGACAATGCCGCCGCCATCGATGCCTACGAAGCAGCCATCAGCGCCGCTGGTGACAACTTCGTTACCGGAGGCTACTACCTCAATAAGCTGGCGCTCCTCCTCCGTTCCGAAGGTCGTACCGAAGAAGCCCTCACCGCCTTCAAACGTCTGAAAGCCGATTTCGGCCAAAGCCCCGAAGCCGCTTCTGCCGATAAGTACATTACGATGTTGGAGCTGGGTAAGTAAAACTGCTCACCTGTCCCTCAAGGAGGCGATGACACAACAATTGAAACCCCGATCCGCAAGTAGTGCGGATCGGGGTTTTTAATTTTACGCATCGGATAAACTTCCGTCCGGCTTTGCCAGGTCGTAAGATGCAACCGATGAGAAAATAGCCTGCGGGTCTATTTCACGCGCACTTTATACTGAAAAGTATTACCCACTGACTTGCCGTCAAAGTGGATACTGATCAGGTGGCCAAGGGCTCCCTTAATCGTGTGGCTACGGGTTTCTTTTTTGTTACTCTTCTGGGAATTGACCTCATTGAACCAGCCAGTTACAAGCTTGGTGTAGTTGCCTTTACGGTCAACTTTACAAATGACGTAGCTGGTCTTTCCCTTACCGTCTAACTCTTTGATATCTATGGTCAGTACTCGCTTATTGAAGGGCGCGCAAGAAACGTACATCCGGCCGCCGCTACTGACGATCCGGCCGTTCTCGTAGGTACCAAAGTTGAGTCGCCGTGGTCCGATGGTCGCCCAGCTGTTGGAGCGCTTATTCCAGAATTTGACCATTTTCTCGGTGAGGTCCAAGTAGGTGGTTGGGTTGGATAAGCATTGGGGAAAATTACTGGGTTTACAGCCCTGCACGGAAAGGACCCGGG
>JBCDGT010000337.1:0-4851 GCA_038750915.1 Bacteroidota bacterium | reverse complement strand
GGGTAGTATCAAACCAATCACCAGTGCCGTCCACCCAAAACAGGGTCCTACTAACGTCACTGTTTATGGTCCATCCGATATATGACGGTTGGTGCAGGTGCTCCAGCAACGGCGAATAACTCAGTTGATGGAGAAGGTAATACCGGATGGACCATAAACAGTGACGTTAGTAGGACCCTGTTTTGGGTGGACGGCACTGGTGATTGGTTTGATACTACCCACTGGTCGTTAAGTTCCGGTGGACCGGGAGGTGAATGTATTCCTTCAGCCAGCGATGATGTCATCTTCGACGAAAATAGCGTAGTCGCTTTTGACCTTTTTGTTTCTAACAATTCGGATCGCTCAGCCGTTTGTCGCAACATTAATTGGACGGCAGGGCTGACGGATAACGTCAATGTAAGTATCCGTACCCTGAGGCTATTTGGTGACTTTACGAATGAAGCCAGTAACCTCGCCTATAATACCTCGCCAACCATACTTAACGGATCGGGAGACCATACCATTACTTCAGGCGGAGCCTTTATGGGCTACTTAAGTGCCTCTCATACGGGAAGCTACACTTTTACGGATAACGTTATGGGCTTCGAAATCGCCCATTTTACGGGTGTGATCAACTTTGCCGGAGCCGAGGCTGATTTTCAACGCTACGTATCTATCTCGACCAACTCTAGCAAGGGACTTGGCCTAGGCAACGTACACCTGCGCCTCACGGGAGCGAGTTCCGGCTTTACCGAGCCCTTATCTATATATGGCGGTTCCAATCTTAGCATCTTTCCAGGTACTTCCCTACTCGAATTCACCGACCCTACCGCCCGAATTCGGGTAGACCATCCCGCCAGCTTGCACAACGTCCTCTTTGCTAATCCTGCGGGTCTAGGCCGTATTTTTTCCGAGGACCCTCAAATTGATGCACTTACCACCAACTCCGTCACCTTCAACGGTAGCGGCCAATTAGACTTGGAACTTACCACCGATACCCTAATTTGTGCTCCCGGAAAAAGCTACGTCTTCGCCTCCAATAAAACCCAGACGATTACTGACTACTGGCAAATTATCGGTAACAACTGTACCCCCGTCTCCCTCACCTCCAGTATTCCAGGCTCGGCGGCTACGGCCAGTATGCCCGCTTCGGGAGAAATCTTGGCGGACTTCATCCAGATGCGGGACATCACCGGAGTCGGAGGCGCTGCTTTCCTAGCTGGATCGCGTAGTACGAACATCAATAACTCCAACCAGAATTGGGTCTTCGAGACCGCACCGGAATTCTTGGAAGTAGGCTTCCTGGGCGAAGACCGCGCCCTTTGTTCAGGAGAGGGGATTACCCTGGATGCCTACAACTTCAGTCCGGGAGAAACTTACCGCTGGCAAGACGGATCCACCGATACTACTTTTACGACCGACCAGTCGGGCATTTACTTCGTCGAAGTCACCTTCCAGACGAGTTGTGTAATCCGGGACACCATAGAGGTCTTAGATCCACAGACATTCAGTGTAGACCTACCCGACAACCCCGTAATCTGTGCCGGCGATACCCTGACCCTAGTAGCGGACGCCGGCATCAACTCCGCCGATTACCGCTGGCAAGACGGCAGCGAAGAAACCAGCCTCGACGTATTTGCTTCTGGTGAATACTTCGTAGTGGTGGACCTCGGGGGTTGCCTAGAGTCGGATACAACTACCCTTACGGTCACCGAACTACCGACCTTAGACCTGGGAGAAGACCAGGTAGCCTGTGCGGGTGAGGACTTCACCCTCACGGCCGACGTGATGGCCGAAAGCTTCCGCTGGCAAGACAACTCCATAAGCCTGACCTTCTCCGGAGATCAAGCCGGCACCTACTGGGTAGAAGCAGTAAACGGCAGCTGCCCTGTGCGGGACAGTGTAATGGTTACCTACGTCGATCCCGGCCTGGTCAGCCTCGGTCCGGATACCGCGGTTTGTAACGCGGATCAGATCACACTCGATGCCGGTGTAACGGGCTTCACCTACCGCTGGCAGGACGATAGTGATCAGCAAACCTTTACGGCCACCGAAGAAGGGCGGTACTTCGTGGAAATTTCCCTGAGTGGCTGTACGGCGGCCGATACCATTGAGGTGGATTTCGTGCAGGATCTTTTTCCGGAGGAGATAATGCTTGACTTCCCATTCTGTGAGGGGGCCAGCCTGGAGCTCCCCGTGGGGAATAACCCCAGCTTCAGCAACTTTCGGTGGAGTGACGGGCAGACCGGCCCACTTTTTGTCACCAGCACGCCTGGATCTTACGAAGTGGAATACGATTACCAGCAATCTCCTAACTTCAATGTTTGTCCAGTTACGGTACCCTTTGCCGTATCCGAAGTCCCTCTACCCATAGTAGAATTGGGCGAGGATATTTTAGCTTGCACCGGTGATCCCGTAACCCTGACCATACTCCAGGCCGGCGTCTGGCAAGATGGTACCGTAACGGCTAACTATGCCGTAATGACCCCCGGCAGGTACCGTGTAGAGGCAGCTAATGGCCCTTGTATCGCCGCTGATAGTGTGGAGGTGGACTTCCTCCCCTTGCCGGATTTCTCGCTCGGTGAAGACCAGAGCGCCTGCGAAGGCGAAGATCTTACCGTTACGGTGCCCACGGGGCTGGGAACCATCAGTTGGGATGACGGCCTGGCCGACCAACAACGGACCTTCTTGACCTCCAGCATCCGCTGGGTGGACATCGAAGACACCAACGGTTGCGTAGGGCGTGATTCCGTTGCCTTGACCTTTACGCCCGTTCCCGTTCTCGAGCTGGGCCAGGATACCCTTGCTTGTGATGACCGTTCCTTCCGCATCGCTCCCACAATCTCCGGAGGAATGCTTACCTGGCCGGATGGCTCTAGTACGAGTGAATACGCCGTAGTTGGCCCGGCGCCGGTTACCGTAGTAGCTTCCCTGACCGATAATACCTGTGTGATCACCGATACGATTACGGTATCCTTCCGGGAATGCATCAACTACCGGGCCTATCTCCCCACGGCTTTCTCCCCAAACTTCGACGGGGTGAACGACGACTTTACCGCCCTTTTCGATCCGCGAGTCGAGATCCTGGAATTCCGAATGCAAGTCTTCAGCCGCTGGGGCGACCAGCTCTTCCTTACCGAGGACCCCACGCAAAGCTGGGACGGAACCGCCCGGGGACAGGTCTTACCCATCGGCTCTTACCTGTACAGCATTGAGGTCACCTACCGCGACGATCGCGGCGTCGGGAACGACCTGATTACCGGCGACATTATGTTGACGCGCTAACGGAACGGATGACCTCCGCCACCCGCTGGGCTACGGTTTCCCACCGAAAAGCCTCCCGGCGGCGCTTCCCGTTCTCAACGAGACCAGAAGCTAGAAAGGGGGTGGTGACCAAGTTTACTATTCCCTCGGCAATGCTGTTCACATCCTCGCCCTGCACCAGCGCACCAGCGCCCTGCAAAATATCGTTGTCGGTATAAAGTACGGGTACTTCTGCCGTCCAGGCATCGAGTACAGGCAAGGGAAAACGGGTGGAAAGAGACGGGAAAAGTATTGCTCGTGCTGAACTGACGACCTTACGCCGCTCGCTCGGTTTTAGGGAGGACAGGAAGCTAATATCTTCCTTAAATTTTGCCGCTCTTTTTGCCTTTCGAACACTGCGAGAGGGAGACTCCCCAAGGCTTTCTACCAGTAATTGAATAGGTTCCGGGCACCGTTCACGGAAAATATCGTAAGCGGCAAATAGACGCTCTAGGTTATCACTCGGATGTCCGTAACAGGGGGCCAGAAAATAAGAGTGTTCCTTACCATATACTTCCTTGGTAATGCGGCGGGTGACGGAATCGGCGGGGGTGATGCGTAGTTCATCGGATGGAAGGCCGTGGCCAACAACTATGATCTTTGCTGGTGAAATATCGTAGTGATTAAGCAGTGATTTTCTAATCCTTTTTGAAGGTACAATTATCGAAGTAGCTCTATTGACATCTACTCTGATTGGGTCTTTGATAATTCGGCGAAACGACCACCAATTAATCTTTGGGAAAGCTATGTAGTCTGTTTCCAAAAGCACTAACACCAGCGGGGCAGCATCATTTAGGTAGTGAGGACGGCCAATTGATAAATACACGTCTTCTTCCGCAAATTCGCCGAAGTGAATCCCTTTTACATTTTTTGGATCAAGTAAAGGAGAGTCGAAATCATGTTCGTAGTAAAACTTAACGTCGGGCATTACCGTGGATAGCTTACTCAATAACCCATAGCCAAACACGGTCTCGTGCACATTTCCTGTTAGCGCGGGAATTGCAAAAACGGCAACTTTCATATGCGTTATTTCACTTCCAATTACTGCAAAGGCATTTCCTAGTTCCCAGCTCCCAGTTCCTCCCCAATCAATTCCTCCAACCGATGCCGCTTCACCCCAAAGCGCTCCTTCAGCACCTGAAACTCCCCCAGGGCCTCTTTCCGTTTTCGCCCCTTCACCGCCGTGATCATTACGTTCTTCGCCGTATGCTCTAGGGGGATGAATTCGAAAAGTTTGGTCTTATAGCCTTCCGCTTCAAGTAGTAGGGCGCGCATGCCATCGGTGAGCATGGCGGCCTGGCGTTCGAGGAGGATGCCATTGCCGAGGAGGGGCTTTAGTTCCTGGGGGATGTCCATATCCCGGCGCACCTGTTTCTGGCAGCAGGGGGCCACCACCATGATCTCTGCCTGCGCGTCCAAGCCTTTGTGGAGGGCGTCGTCGGTGGCAGTATCACAGGCGTGGAGGGCGATGAGGAGGTCAATCTTTTGCTGGTGAAAATCATCGATGTAGCCTTCGACGAAGTGCAGCTTGCTGAAGCCATTGTCCCTGGCAATTCGCTGGCATTTTTC
>JBCDGT010000336.1:0-4868 GCA_038750915.1 Bacteroidota bacterium | reverse complement strand
TATACGTCCCTGAGAATAAGAAGATCAGCGACCTGCTCAAGGAATTCCAGCAGAAAAAAATGCACCTGGCCATTGTAGTTGATGAATACGGTGGCACCGAAGGCATCGTCACCTTAGAAGATATTCTCGAAGAGGTTATCGGAGACATCCAGGATGAATTTGATGAGGGGGACGAAATCATCTACGAACAAATCGACGACTACAATTACGTCTTCGATGGCAAGACCTTGCTGAATGACGTTTGCCGAGTCTTGGAAGTCTCCACCAACACCTTTGACGAGGTAAAAGGCGACGCAGAATCATTCGCTGGCCTCCTCCTAGAAATGCTCGGTCAATTCCCAGAAGCGGAACAGGAAATCGAATGGGATACCTACCGCTTTAAAGTTATGTCCTTATCCAAGCGCAGGGTGGAAGAAATTCTCATTACCCTACCGGCGGAGGAATAACGAATTACCGCCCCGCAAACCAGGCAAAGGTGCGACACTCATCGATGGCCAGTTCGTAAAAACGGGTGTCATTGAATTCGTCCCTTAGTCTCCGGAAATAGGTAAAGGGCCTGGCTCCACCTGGTCTTCCGTTGGCGTAGTGGGTGTTTCTTTCCGTCTTAGCTAGGTAGTAGAGTGTTTCGGCGGCAGCTTCCCGAGTGGGTGCTCTACTAAGTGCGCGTTCAAAGTAATAACGGGCACGGTCCATATTGAAGTTCTCTTTGTTCCCCAGTGGCGCTTCGCGGTGGGCGAAAGTGGCGTCCGGCGTATAGCGCCGTGCGGCTTGCTCGATGCTACGGCCGCTACGAAAACAATCCGCCATCCGCCAGTTGTAACTGAAGTAACTCATGTTGTAATGAGCCAGGCCGATGTTGAAATAGTTTCTGGCTGCTATGGTATCGTTCAGAGAACGGCGCGCATCGTCCTCGAGGGCAATAAGTCGCTCTAGCAAATCGACTTTATTGTACCGCACCAAGGTAGCCGAAGGCCTGAAGCTTACCCGGTCTCCAAACTGCTTTACGAAGGGGGAATAAATACCGTAAGCATCCCGCTGAGCGGTGGGGATTCGTTGAAATACCTCAAGAGCGGACTCCCACTGCCCCTGTTGCAAGTAGTAGGTCCCCAGCAAATCATCAATATCCGCCTGGGCGTTTGGGCCGATGCGATTAGCCAGCATCCGCTTGTCAAAGGCGTTTCCCAGCAGACTATCCGCCATGGATTCTAGCTCCATGATCGGCCCCAATTCAGGTGCTTTCTGGAGGGCATCAAACCCGTACTGCAATAAAGACGCCTTGCCCTTACGGCCGGTGCGGTAATAAACAGCTTCAAACTTATCATTCACCAGTGGGCGCAAATCCGGATACTTTTGTTGGAAAGGGACGTCATCCAGTAGATCGTAATAGTACATCTCCACCGAGTCGTCGATCCGGTTGAGCGCCAAGATGTTCATCACCTCGGAAAGTATCTCTACCTGCTGTTCCAGGCTATCATTTCGGGTATCGGCCAGTTCAGCAAAAGTTTTTCGGGCGTAGAAATAATCACCGGCCAGCATTTCAATCACCCCGCGAGCCAATAGCCATAACTCCGGGTTGGCGGTATCGTTGCTTTCGATGGCTCGGTTAACGAAAGCTTGTAAAGCCACTATTCGCTTACCGGCCTCAGGCCGAGGGCGCTTGCGTTGGGCCTTGTTGGCTGCTTTCTTGGGGTTAAAATCCA
Source organism: Bacteroidota bacterium (assembly GCA_038750915.1). Classification (GTDB taxonomy): domain Bacteria; phylum Bacteroidota; class Bacteroidia; order Chitinophagales; family Saprospiraceae; genus Neolewinella. The sequence continues at coordinate 3,168 of JBCDGT010000336.1, read as the reverse complement.
AGCCCAACAAATCACGCTCCAATTCTAGTAGCTCTCGCATCAGCAAAGGCTCTAGAGCTTGGTTGTCCGGCTCCAGCGCGTAGATATTTTCCATTTCCTCAATGACCACCGCCCGCCCGTTTTGCGCCCGGAGTACGTGCAAAGTCGCTCGTTCGTGATCGTTAGCGCACAGGTTGCTGGTAGCCTGCCACTCAGCATCCGTGCGGATCTTGAAGCTGTGGTAAGCACTTTCTCGCTTACTAGGACAGCGATCAAAAATCCGGCTAAAAAGGTAGGCTGATTTCGGATAATCCCCTAAGGATTGTAAAGCCCCAGCTCGGTGCCCTTCCACCCAATCGTAGAGAATACTGGGGTTGGCCTCGATCTTAGGCATCAGATAATCGTACAGCTTAAGTACATATTCATATTCCCCAAGGTAGTGGGCCAAACGAACCAGTTGGTAGGCGTACCGCAGACGGACGTAATGGCTCTTTAAAGTCTTGAATTGATCCAACCCCTCGTCAATCAGGGCTTCCATCTCCGTTTTACGTTTGGCCTGGGTGTCAAAGGCGCTAGCGGGCCGCGTGACGTAGGGCTCTATCCGCTTGGCGTACAGCAGGTATTCGATCACTTCTACACAACGATAATCAAGTAAATGGGCGGCAAATGTATTTCCGCGTAGCCTGCTTGGTAAGTCGGCGGCCGTAGCGTCCTCTTGGCGTAGTAACACTAACATTCGCTGAAGATCACGAACGTAATCACCATAAATGAGTTGCTCCAGGTCTTCTAGCGCTACCTGTTCACAATAACGCTCGTGCCACTCAGCAATATTATCCGTTTTTTGTAAGTCCTTACTTTTGGTCAACTCCGTTTGGTAAATCTTGCCAAAGGCAAGGTAAAAAGGAGCTAGCCTGCCGTTGTACTCCACTACGGCAGGGTTCAAAAACTGATAACCATAAAACGGTACGCAATCACTAGACAGTCGGATGGACCAACCGGTGATTAACAGGAGGGCAAATAGGTAGCGTATCATTATGGGCTCAAGATAAGCGGAATAGAACTTTGGGCGCGACCGCAGGTGCCGTGAACGGTTAAAGGTCGGAAACCTTGGTTGTATTTTTACCACCCCAATCCCTCCTGAAATGCAGTTATCCCGTTACCTGATCTTGCTTTTTTTGTTATTGTCACCTTCACTATCGGCTCAACCGGAAGATTTCAAGGTTGGCCTGGTGCTTAGTGGAGGTGGCGCCCGTGGCTACGCTCACATTGGTGCATTACAAGTCTTAGAAGAAGCAGGTATTCGGGTGGATTATCTCGGCGGCACGAGCATGGGCTCCATTGTTGGAGGCTTGTACGCTGCGGGCTATTCCGCCGACCAGCTAGAGCGGATGCTACGCCAAACCGACATCATGGCGGAGCTACAGGATGCCATTGGCCGGGAGAATCGTACCATCTACGAGAAGCTCTACAACGAACATTACCTTTTCGGGCTTTCTTTAAAAAACTTTAGCCTTCAACTACCTGCCGCTCTTTCGAACGGGCAACGTATTCGAGACCTGTTCAGCCACTGGACAGCGGATGTGCACCATATCCGCGACTTCAGCAAGCTCCCCATTCCCTTTCTCTGTGTCGGCACGGACCTAACTACCGGAGAAGCCATTGTCTTAGAGGAAGGCCAACTAGCCGATGCCATGCGCGCCAGTGCCGCCCTCCCCGGCGTACTGAGTCCCCACGAAATGAACGGTCACATTATGACGGACGGGGGAGTCTCCAACAATTACCCCGCCGAGGAAATTAAGGCCAAAGGGATGGAATACGTAATCGGAATTACCGTAGAACAAGACCCTTACGCGGGAGAAGAAATTAATTCTTTAGATAAGCTATTGCTTCAAATCGCCTTTTTCCAGGCTACCCGCCGGAACATCAAACAGTACGCCACCACCGATATTGACATCAAGCCCGATTTAACCGGCTACTCCCAGCTAAGTTTCGAAGCCATCGACGCCCTGATCGAGGCTGGTCGCATTGCGGCTCGGTCCCAGCTCAGCATCCTGCGCTCCGTCGCCCAAAAACAAAACCGCCAAGTTGCCCGCTCTCCCGTCGATACCACGAGTATTCCTACGGACCTCAACGCCACTATCGTTGAGATTACTGGAAACCAAGACTTGGGTCGCCGGCAAGTACTCAGTTTTTTCAAAGGCAAACTACCGGGGCGCATCTCCTGGCAAGACTTGCGGGAACATTTGGTAAGTCTTTTTGCCACTGGCCGTTACACTAATATCGATTACGATTGGGAACCGATCGAAGGCACGGTAGACGAAGTCAAGTTAACGATCAAGCTTAAGCAATCCCCCGAATTTGGTCAGCGACTCAGAGTAGGGCTGCACTACGACCAGGTGTATCGAGCAAATCTTTTGGTGGGGTTAACGGTTAACGACCTCTTCCTGGATAATAGCCTAACTACGATCGACCTCATTGGTGGCACCCAGTTCCGTTATCGCTTCGACTATCGCCTTAATCGTGCGAATGGTTCCGCCATGGGCCTACGGAGCCGCTTGCATTACGCTGACGTCAACTTCGACTTGGACCCAAGGTTGCTAGCTGCCGGCCTAGAGTTCGACGAACTCAGTTTTCGTTTTAGGGACCTATCCGCAGAGTTGTACTGGGATCTCCGCCAGACGACCAATAGTTTCACGGGCATTGCCGCGGGCCTAAAAAGCTACCGGACGCTATCCGATCAGCTGGCATCAGTGGATACAAGCATGAGTATTTTCTCCCTTACCGACGACGTCTACTTCGTGCCAAAAGCTTACTTTTTGTACGATAAGTTGGATAATGCCAATTTCCCCATGCGGGGCTTCAGCATTCTTTGAGAGGCTCGGGCTATTCACAACCTCAACCATGTAAACGAAGACCGGAATAAGTGGGCTTTTAATGCAGATGCAGACTTCCTGTTTTTGCTCCCCGCAGGAAAAAAAGTTAGCATCGGGCTAGAACTAAACGGTGGTGGTTTTGCGGAAGGCTCAGCACTTCCCTACCGCTACTACCTAGGGAGTAACAACCGTAACCTCATGAACAATTTCAAGTATTTCCCTAGCCTGGAAATAGGACAAGCTTCGGGAGAAAGCCTCGCTATGGGAGAGCTCTTTCTGCGGATACATCCGGGCGGTGCTCACTACTTCACCTTGG
>JBCDGT010000335.1:0-4872 GCA_038750915.1 Bacteroidota bacterium | reverse complement strand
CCTGACGGCCGATGAGCCCGAAAAAGTTGGTGGCAACGATTACGGCCCAGGTCCCTATGAACTCGTCAGCGCCGGCCTGGGGGCCTGCACCGCCATGACCGTGCAGATGTACGCCCGCCGCAAAAAATGGCCCCTCTAAGAAATAGAAGTACACCTTAACCACCGTAAAGACTACGCCGAAGACATGGCCGCCGCCGAGGAAAAACCCACAAAAATTGATCTCTTCGATCGCACCATCCGCCTCTCCGGCCCCCTCGACGAAGCCCAAAAAGCCCGGCTGTTAGAAATTGCCGATCGCTGCCCCGTGCATCGTACGTTACACCAAGAGGTGGAAATACGGACGGTGCTGGAGGAATAGGAGCTAGGGGGCTAGTTCCTAGAAGCGCAGCGTCCTAGGCTCCTAGCCCCCTAATTCCTCGCCTCCAGCCACCCCAAAATGTACGTCAACGGCGCATTCCAGTTCAGGCAGATTTCATTACTCGCGTAGCTCGGTTCCTGATCGACCCAGCTCTGCATGGGGGCAGCGTTTTCGGGGTAAGTGGCCCAAGCCGTGTCTTGTTGGGACGCATTGGCACCACCAGAAAGTAAACCGGGAACGGGTTCGGCAATACCGTCGGCTGCGCTTTGGCGGTGGTGAATGAACATCGGTGTTTTATCGCCAAAGCCGGTGACGTAACTGTGTCCGGTGGGATTATGGCCAAAAATATAGTCTACCCCCGCTCGGATAGCTTCCAAATATTCTGGCTTAGCTTCCTGTTGATAAGCGGCGGCTAAGACGATTCCCGCATTGAGTACATCGGAGGTACTCCCCCACTTGAAGGCATTGATGGGCTGGACGAAAGCACTAGTATCAGTAACCGCTACGAGGCTATCTGCGAGGGCTAACACTTCCGCTTTTAGTTGGTCGTGCATTTCTTTTGGTACCCGGTCCGGATAGCGCAGTAAGGTAAACACCCCCATTTTACCCATGAATCCTCGCCAGCCCTCTCCGGTCGTAAAATTGATCCGGGGTGGCTCCACCTGGAGGGCATTAAGAAATGCCTGCTCGCCCGTAGTGGCGAAGAGTTCCGCTGCGGCGAAGGTCCGTTCGTCGTACCAGTCTTTATCGCCGTACTCACCGGTACTGACGTCTTCCGGGTTGGTAAACCCTTGCTCAGGGTGCGCCACTGCCCAGGCCCAGGCCCGACGAGCAGCGGCCAGTAAACGCCGAGCGAAAACAGGATCGTAATCGTAGTAGATTCGAGCAGCCTGGGCGGTGGCAGCGGCGAAGTTGAGGGTAGCTTCCGTGCTTTTCCCAACGACAAATCGCGGGCTAGTTGCTTCGTGGGGCATCACCATGCCTTCAAATTTCAGGGTCGTTAGCTTATGAAAAAGACCGCCATCGTCGTCCTGCATGGTCAACATCCAGTCCAGTTCGTACTTTAATTCGTCGAGGTAATCACTTTTGCCATTACCGCTTTCCGGAATGTTGAGGACGCCATCGGACATCGGGTCGCCGATGTCTTCGTAGAGCGCCAAATACTGTCCCATCGGGAAAGAAGCGTTGACGATGTATTTATTGAAGTCGCCCGCATCGTACCAGCCACCGGGGCTGTCCAAGGTGCCACTAGTTTTACCGGAGGATGGATGATACGCTACTCCAAGATCCGGATGCCCGGCGGGGCGGGCCCACTTACCAGCATATTCCGGTAGCAGTTCCATACTCATTCGCTGGTAGTAATTACTTTTTAAAGAGCCAATGAAGGCCGGCCTCAGTACGTCTTCCTGCACGGTAAAAGGGTGGGAATACCCGTAGCCCGGCACCTCAATACGGTAGGTCCCCGGTGCCGGTGCGGCCAATTCGGTGTAACGGGCTTTCACTCCACCCACCTTGCGCCAATCTTGCTCTTCCCCCAGTTCTCCTTCTGCTACAACACTTTGATCAGCCACCGAAATAAGTTGGAAGGTGGTAGCAGTTGCGGGCGCGGCCGCGGGTGCTATGTCCGCTGCAAGAGCCGTATAAGTTAAGACACTGAATCGGATCACCCCGTCGGTGTAATAGCCCTCCTGGTTGAGGTAAATACCTTCGGTGAGGCCGTCAGTACCTGTCTCTGCATCTACAGCAGGCTCGCCGCAGGCTGTCAGCATGGTCAAAAAAAGCAAAGGAAAAAGGAGGCGCATAGTGGGTGCTGGTTTAGTAAATGTTCGAATAGTCGTCGGCCGAAGCGGCCGTTTATGGCCTGATTCGTCCGCCGACCATGTTGCTCGGCGGACGAGCTAAGCTTCGCAAGTCTCGGCCGACGAGCGACAACTCTAAATATTGGACACTCTACCACAGAGCGTCGTTGGGCAAGGCCCTTCGACCTCCCAGTGGCCAGAGGTTTTGTACTACCGCAACAAGGTAAAGCTTCCGGCTAGTACATCGCGACTCCCATCAAAGTACTCCACTTCAAAAAGGTAAACGTAAACGCCAGGATTGGCGGGTTTGCCCTTACTCTCCCCCGACCAGCCCCACGAAGTGTCAGCAAACTGAACGTCTTCAACCAGGTAAAGCTGACCTCCGTAGCGGTCAAAAACTTCCATGCGCACAATCCGGTCAATGGATCGACTACTGGGAATCCGGAATACTTCATTTATCCCGTCAGCATTAGGGGAAAAGGCCGTCGGGATGTACTGTTGACAATCTTTTTGGTTGACCTTAAGGGCCGTTTCCAGCAAAGAGGTGCAACCATTATCGTGGAGCACCCGTACCCTGAACGCGCTATTAGCAGCAGGGCGAACCGTAACCGAAGGGCAGTCGGTACAAGGGAGCAAGGGCGAAGCTGCCCAGGCAATCTCACTCCACCGAGGCTCTGCCTGAATGTCTAATACCACTTCTTCTCCAAAACAGATAAATTCTTGCGCTCCACTAGCAGGATAGGTCGTAGTAATAGAGGCCCGAAAAGCGTTGACGGGGATGAAAACTTCAGCAGTATCCCGGCAGCCCCGCAAGTCCTCCACGACGAGTTGATAAGTCGCTGAATCCTCCGGTATTAAGGATACTGCGGCGCAACTGTCACAAGGAAGTCCTTGGGTAGTGCTCCAGCGGTAATTGGCGATCGGGACATTGGCCCGGCCAAAAAGATCGAGGGTCGCCCCAGCGCACAAGGCCCTTTCCGAGTTAAGAAACGGTCCTTCAGCAACGGCCGTTGCTTCCAAACCGACTACCGTAAAATCTTGGATCGAGCTGCAGCCCTTTGCGTCCGTAATGGTAACGCTGTAGCCTCCCTCCGTAAAAGAACTAACGGTGTTACCGCTATCTCCTGTATCCCAGCGATAGCGGTAAGCACCATTGCCTCCACTTGGCTGAATGGTCGTCCTGCCGGGAATACCCGCCCGGCAATCGGGATAGTCTTGTTGGACCACCACGGCGGTCAGCTCTCTAGGTTGCCCGATGGTAATGGTGCTACTATTTTCACAGCCCTTGCGGTCGCGCACGAAAACTCGAACCGGGCCGGGGGCCAGCTGCTCAAGTGGAAAACTTAGGGGGCTTCCCGAATCCTGGAAAAAAGTAAAACCTCCATTGCCGCCAGCTGCCGCCGCCCATAGCCTGCCGTCACTATCCCCGGAACAAGAAACACTGTCTTGCCTTAAGATTACTTCCAGCGGTAGCGGCTGAGGAACGGTAAATTGATCCGTAAAGGTGCAACCAGCCCGATCAGTGATGGTTACTTCGTACGTTCCTCCCGGCAATCCGGTGGCTTGCTGGGTCGTTTGCCCGGAGGGGTCACTCCAGGCGTAAGTATACCCACCTGCTCCTCCGGCAGGTATGGCCATGGCGGCACCATCCGTTGCGGAGAAGCAAGAGGCACTATCGGTAGTAAGGCTGAGTAGCGAAATCGGGATAGGTTCGGCAACAGTAGCGGTAGACGTTTCTTGACAACCATTTTGGTCCGTGACCACTACGGTGAAAGCGCCCGCAAAAAGGTTATCAGCCACTGCCGTTGCTTGGCCTGCCGGATCGTTCCAGGAGTATTTGTAAGGGCCCACCCCGCCGCTTGCGGCAACAGCAATGCGCCCTGAGTTGTCCCCCGCGCAGTCTACACTATCTACTTGCAGGGCGGTACTGAGGGGAGCCGGTTCTGGCACAAAAACGTTTGTTTCAGCACTACACCCATTCGCGTCCCTTAGGCGCAAACGATAGCTGGCACTGGCTAGATTCTCCATGCGTAGAGATGTTCCCGGAGGTGCCGCCTCACCAATTAGCTCGTAGGGTGCGGTACCGCCTTCAGGAAATAGGGTTATACCACCACTACCCTCTCCGAAGCAGGCCACGGAGTCGACAAATGGATCTCCAGCGGATAGTGGTAGCGGACCGGGCACCGTGTAATCCTGGTCGAGATAGCAACCAAGCTGGTCCGTGAGCCGGAGTTGGTAAACTCCGGCGGAGAGGCCCGACAGTTGGGCAAGCGTATCGCCCGTACTCCAGCTTAATGACGTGGCATTACTGCGTACCTCAATGGCCCCGTCCTCTGTATCCGCACATGTCGTCGAGTCGACCGCTACGGATTCAATACTGATCAGGGTAGAGACCGTATCTACGTTGACGGTATAAAACAAGGTATCCGTATTGCAGCCGTAGTCATCCGCTACGCTGAAAACGTAGGTAGAGGAAGAAAGGGGAGAAATCAGGAAGGAATCCGCCGAATACCCGATGGTGGGGCTGAAGACCGAGGAAAAATGCTCGCCGGTAGGGTTTACCCAAAAGCCATTACCGGGGCAAATGGTCGTGTCGGCCAATGGATCAAGGGAAGGGGGAGGTAAGACTTCGGATGGAGGTAAAGTATCACTCAGCACCAGGGTACACCCCGTAGCACTGGTAACCGTGACCGAATAAGCCGACCCCGGAGCGGG
>JBCDGT010000334.1:0-4889 GCA_038750915.1 Bacteroidota bacterium | reverse complement strand
TCACACTCAAGCATTGCATCTCTACCTAATCTTCCGCTGGAAATTACCCTACTCTCCGCCGTTGACCTACCGCAGATCGCCTACAGTTGGGCAAGCCGTAAGGGCTTCGAAACCGACATCACCGGCGGCGGTAAGCGGATGGTTTTCCGCTACCTGCCCTCCGAAGAGGATCGCGGAGGAATCCAGTTCAACGCAGCCTTCCTACGCTTCAATCAGCTGCGCCAATTCAACCAGCGCTTCTACCTGGGCTGGGACAATAAAAAACTCCAGATCGACTACGCCACTTTCCGCGATAAGCTGCGCCCCGGTGCTCCGGAAGAGTGGACCCTGACGGTGAAGAATGCCGACGGTAGCCCCATTGCGGCCGCTGCCCTGGCCTCGATGTACGACGCCAGCCTGGACCAGATTTACCGTGGCCGAAACTGGTCGCTTAACCCCTTCCCGAACTTTGGCATCTACCGCAATTTTGCTAGCCTGGTGGCCAGCGGCCTCCAGAATGCTTACGGACGCTGGAATCAGCCATCACCAGAAATTATTACCCCAGAAGGAATACCTTCTTTGGACCTCGGCCCCTTCCCGTGGGATGGGTACGGCGGGGGCCTTTATCCACAGAGTTATAGTGCTCCTACGATAAGGCGGAGAATTGCTGGTGCGCCCGGAGACGGAGCGGCGATGACCATGCGGGCGGCTCCGGCTCCCGCAATGGCGGAAAGCAAGGCCTCCGTAGCATTCTCTGACGAGGTCGACTCTATCATTATTGTAGATCCCGAAGGAGAGCTTGCTGCCGATCAGCCTGCCGCTGACACTCCCGTCCAAATCCGCAAAAACCTCCAGGAAACAGCTTTCTGGATGCCGACCTTGACCAGTAATGCCGCCGGCGAACTTAAGATCAGTTTCACCAGCCCCGAAGCGCTCACCAGCTGGAATCTGCGAGTACTAGCGCACGATAAAGACCTCAATGCTGGTGTTTCCACCCAGACCGTTCTGACCCAAAAGGAACTAATCGTCTTGCCCAATGTTCCGCGCTTCGTACGGGAGGGCGATGCCATCGAACTGACCGCCCGGGTCAATAACCTGACCGAGGAAGCGATGCTCGTAAAGGCAAGGGTAGAATTTTTTGATCCCGCTACCAACGAACCGCTTGCTCTGGGCGCGGCCGCAGGTGCTGGAGCCTGTGTAGAAGAGCAAAGCATAGCGGCTAACTCCGGTGCCTCCTTCTGCTTTCCGATTAGTATCCCGGAAGGGCTTTCTTCAGATGGTCCGATTGGCTACCGAATTGTCGCTCGTGGCGGAGATTTTTCCGACGGAGAGGAAAACATCATTCCGGTCTTAACCGACCGTACCCTCGTTACCGTCAGCCAACCCTTCTACTTGAAGCGTAAGCAGAAAAAATCGGTTACTTTGCCAGTACTGGCTAGCAACAACAGTGCCACTCTCCGTCACGTGGGCTACACCTTCCAGGCGACGACCAATTCCGCTTGGTTGGCCCTAAAGGCACTGCCGTACCTAATGGAGTATCCCTATGATTGTACTGAGCAGTTGGCCAACCGTTACTTCGCGAACCAGCTGGCCTTTGCTACCGTAAGTCGCAAACCAGTGCTGGAAGAAGTCTTCCGTCAGTGGCAGGCGGACACCAACGCCCTTAAGAGCGAGTTGGAGCGTAATCCAACCTTGAAAAATGCCCTGCTGACGGAAACCCCTTGGCTACGCGCTGCGCAGTCCGAAGCCGAGCAACGCGCCCGGATCAGCAACCTTTTCGACCTGAAGAAACTAGCCGATGAACAGGTAACCGCCCTCGAAAAACTGGCCAATCGCCAAGACCCCAACGGTCACTTCAGCTGGTTCCCCGGTGGCCGTGAAAACCGTTATATGACTCAGTACGTGCTGGAAACCATGGGTAGGATGCAGCAGCTTGGCGTAGTTACTCCCGATCAGGCTGCACGGGTTTCGGGTATCAGCAGTGCCGCTATTAACTGGCTGGACCAACAAATGACCGATGATTACCGCCGCCTGCAAGAGCAGATGAAGGACCAGAAGAACTGGCAGAAAGATTACCGTCCCTCCAGCACGGTAGTACACTACCTGTACGCGCGTTCGCAGTCTTCCGGCGATCTCAATCCCGACCGTGCTGTGGGCGAAGCTTTGGCTTTCTTCGAGGAACGCGCCAAAGCGAAGTGGCTGGATTACGATCTGTATGAGCAAGTCCTCATCGCCATCACTTACGCAACCCCGCAGCAGGCTTCCCGCCCACAAAGCGAAGTGACCCAGAAGATTATCACCAGCCTACGCGAGCGAGCCATCCGTAAAGATGAATTCGGAATGTACTGGAAATACGGTCGGGGCTACCGCTGGCAGAACCTGCCCATTGAAACCCACTGTCGGATTCTGGAGGCCTTCCAGGCGGCTGGTGGTACGACCGAAGAACTCGACGAAATGCGCCTGTGGTTGCTTACCAACAAGCGGACGAACCGTTGGCCGACGACCAAATCTACCGCTGCGGCTGTCTACGCCCTGCTCAATGCCGGTACGGACTGGACCAAAACGGATGGTAAACCGCTAAAGGTCAGTTGGCCTGGCCTAGCTAAGAAAAACGGACTCAGCACCCGCGTCGGCGCCGCTCAAAACAGTGCCGAAGCCGCTACGGGAGCCTTCAGTGTCAGTGCTCAAGCGGGTGAAATAACTGCTGATTTGGCGACAGTACAGGTTAAAAACCGGGAAAATGAGCTGGTCTGGGGTGGTGTTTACTGGCAGTATACCGAGCTGGCCCAGAAGGTTGAGGCGAGTACCGGTGGTCCTCTAAGTCTTGAGCGAGAGCTTTTCCATCGTATCCCCACCGAAGATGGTATGCGCCTGGAACCCATCACAGCAGATAAACCACTTAGTGCGGGCGACCGGGTAACGGTCCGCCTAATCCTACGTAGTGATCGAGATCTGGACTTTGTCCACCTCAAGGACCGCCGCGCGGCTACCTTCGAGCCCATCGAGCAGCTATCCGGCTATCAGTACAAGAATGGGCTAGGGTATTACTTCGCTCCTGGTGATTTAGCTACCAACTTCTTCGTTGATCACCTGCCGAAGGGGACTTATACTTTGGAATACGACCTCTTTGCTACCTACAGCGGCAGCTTTAGCAATGGCCTGGGTAGGGTGCAATCTATGTATGCACCTGAGTTCGGCGCTAACACTGCTGGTGCACGGATCGTGGTGGAGTGAGGGTTAGTCTTGTGGTCTTGTAGTCTTGTAGTACCCGCATAACTACTCGACTGGCTTTGCCATTCTCGCCTTTGGTAAAATGGAAGCGGAAAAGTTGAACACGTAAAACAAGACCACAAGACCACAAGACCACAAGACTACTTCCTTAACCGTTCCATTACCTGCATTTTATAGCTGATGCCAATTGGAATTTCGATCTCGCTAATTTCCACATCATGGGCGGTAAAGGCCGTAATATGTCGGGTGTTCACGAGAAAGGAGCGATGGGTGCGGAGGAAATACTCGGGTAAGGTCGTTGCGAAATCACCGATTTTTTCTTTAGTGACTAAGCGTTGGGTGGTGGTATGAATACGCACGTAATCTTTGAGACTCTCTACGTAGGTAATGTCTTGCAGGCAGACTTTTACATACTTCTTATTGACGTTGAAGTAGCGAAATTCTTCCGTAGTACCCTGCACCGATTTTTGGGACGCGGCCGTGGCTATTGAGTTTGCCGAATGTGCTGGAGCTGAGTCGGTTTTAGTGAGCAGAAATTTATTGACGGCCTGGTAAAGTCGGGGGAAGGTGATGGGCTTTACGAGGTAATCGATGACTTCAAGTTCGTAGCTTTCTACGGCGTAATCTCGGTAGGCGGTCGTGAAGATGATGCCTGGGGCTGGGCGAAGGGTTCGGGCAAATTCCATGCCGGTAAGGGCGGGCATTTGGATGTCTAAAAAGAGTAAGTCTATTGGGTTTTCCCGGAGGTAGGCTAGTGCTTTTACGGGGTTTTGGAAACTGCCTTTGAGGGTCAATTCAGGAATGCGTTCCACGTGTGCCGCCACGAGACGAATGGCCAGGGGTTCATCGTCAATAATGATGCAGGAGGCCATCATAGCTCGATGCGTAAGTCTACCGTATAGTCGTCAGAGGTGTCGGTGATGTCCATTACGTGCCGATTTGGATAGGTTAGGTCCAATTGACTACTGACATTTTTGAGACCTATACCCTTGGTGTAGGCCCTTTCATCCACGGGGGGAGTAGGGGGTTTGGTGTTCCATACTTGAAAATGTAGCTGTCCAGCTTTAACGGTTAGCGTAATACGAATGAGGGTCCGCTCCGTAATTCCGCTTGCCCCATGCTTAAAGGCGTTTTCTACCGGAGAAAGTAAAAGCAGTGGAGAGATCATAGCGGTGGGATCGTCGATGTCATAGTGGAAAGTTAATTGTAAACGATCTCCATACCGCAATTCTTCTAAGCCGAGGTAATTCTCAATTAGCTCAATTTCCCGACCAATCGGTACTTTAGTTGCCTTTGCGTGATACAGTAGGTAGTCCAGCATCTCTGAAAGTTTTACGACTACTTCCGGAGCTTCATCCGATTTTTCGAGGGTTAAGGTGTAGAGATTATTGAGGGTATTAAATAAAAAATGAGGGTGGATCTGCGCTTTCAAAAAACTTAATTCAGCGGCTGTTTTTTCTTGCTTCAGTTGGGCTACCTGTTGTTGACTACGCAATTGGTCTATCCCAATTTTAACAAAGACGAACCAGAAGGTAAAGGGAAGAAAGCGACCGAGATAAATGTCCATGGTTTCCCGGGGCCTCATGATAATTTCCAGTAAGTTTTCGTTGGGGGCATCGGGATAAAGCAATGCTTCACCTATGTAGATATTTAAGAACCTAGCCAGAACGGAGATACCG
>JBCDGT010000333.1:0-4904 GCA_038750915.1 Bacteroidota bacterium | reverse complement strand
TTCATGACGAAAGCCTTGCCGTCTTCGGTGCTGTACATTTCTCCTTCCTTAGCGGCTATTTGCCCGAGGTCACCAGTGGAGGCGCGGGTGTGGTCGTAGATGAGCACCTCTTTAATGTCGCGGCCGTTGGCGTCCCGTTCGCCGAGGCGAATGGCGTACTGACTAAAGTCTTCATTGAATACCCCGGGCTCCATACTTAGTGTGGGTTTCTTCTGCTGGATGTCGTACATCCGAGAGCCGAATTGTAGGTTAGCTGCCGGAATTACGTAATCGGCGCAGGCAAAACTGACGACGGAAGAGATGGCACCGAAGAAGATGAGCGGCCGCATTACCCTGAGTAAACTGGTTCCAGCCGATTTAAAACTTGACAGTTCATAATGCTCGGCCATACTTCCCAGTACCATTACCGATGATATTAGCAAGGCTAGTGGGAGGGCCAGTGGTACGAGGCCTACACATTTGTAAGCCATCAATTCCATAACGATAAAAAAGCCGAGGCCCTTACCGGCAATATCATCAAGGTAGAGCCAAAGCACCTGCATCATCAAGACAAAAATGGCAATCGCGAAGGTTACCACGAAGGGCCCTACGAAAGATTTTGCCACTAGTTTGTCGAGTCGCTTTAGCACGTTATTGTGTGAATTAGCTGCTTGTCATGGAAGACGCGGTAAAGGTAGTTTACGTGGTCTAAAATGGGAATATTAACGCCTTGTTAAGCGGATTACCCCTTTCCGGCCAAATCAACCAACCAAGCATAATCCCTCGCTACTTCTTTGATGGCATCAAAACGACCCGAAGCGCCGCCATGGCCTGCTTCCATGTTGGTGTGTAGCAGTAAGATGTTGTCGTCCGTTTTCAGCTCTCGGAGTTTGGCAACGTATTTAGCGGGCTCCCAGTACTGTACCTGACTGTCGTGCAGGCCAGTGGTGATGAGCATATTGGGGTAGGCTTTGGCTTCCAATTGGTCGTAGGGGCTGTAGCTTAGGATGTAGTCGTAGTACTCTTTGACGTTGGGATTGCCCCACTCATCGTATTCTCCGGTGGTAAGTGGGATAGAATCGTCGAGCATAGTGGTGACTACGTCGACAAAAGGAACCGCCGAGACGATACCGGCCCACAGGTCGGGGCGCATATTCGCAATGGCACCCATCAATAGACCACCGGCACTACCGCCCATGGCGTACAGACCTGCTTTAGTGGTGTAGTTGTTGACAATGAGCCATTCTCCGGCATCGATAAAGTCGTTGAAGGTGTTTTTCTTCTTCAGCAGTTTGCCGTTTTCGTACCACTGCCGGCCCATTTCCTCTCCGCCGCGGATGTGGGCGATGACGTAGATGAAGCCGCGGTCAAGTAGGGCCAGGCGAGCTACACTAAAGTAAGGGTCCATGCTGTGGCCGTAGCTGCCGTAAGCATAAAGCAATAAGGGAGCGCTGCCGTCTTTTGGCGTTCCCTTACGGTAGACGATGCTCAGTGGTACTTGGGTGCCATCCCGACTTTCCGAAAAGCGGCGTTCACTGATGTAATTACTGGCGTCAAAGTCTCCTAATACCGGTTGTTGTTTCAGTAAGCTTTTCTCACGGGAGACCATGTCGTAATCGTAGGTGCTCGCCGGGGTGGTCATGCTCTGATAGCCAAATCGAAGGGTAGCGGTATCGAACTCGGGGTTGTTGCTGGTATAGGCCATGTAGGCTTCATCCTGGAATTCGAGATAGTGTTCTGCACTGCCGTCTAGCGGGCGGATGCGGAGGTCGGTCAGCCCGTTTTTGCGTTCGCTCAGGACCAGAAAATTTCGAAAAAGGTCAACGTTTTCAATTAGGACATCTTCACGGTGCGGAATTACCGTTTTCCAATGTTCTTTGCTGGTCGCCTCCTCCGGGGTAACCATTAACTGAAAATTCTTGGCGTCGAGATTGGTTAGTACATAAAAGCGATCATCGATGTGGTCGATGCCGTACTCCAGCTTTCGCTCTCTTGGCTGAAAAACACGGGCTTCGCCGAGGGGAGTGTCGGCCTTTAACAAGTAGTACTCCGCGCTGAGCGTCTGTACACTACCGAAAATGATGTACTTCATCGATTTGGAACGGTAGACGAAAGCACGAAATGTCTCGTCGGGCTCTTCGTAAACGACAACGTCTTCTTGCGGTGCTTGCCCTAGTTCATGGCGCATGATCTTGTAAGGGCGTAGGGTTTCGTCTTTGACGGAGTAAAAGAGGTATTTACCATCCGCGCTCCAAACCGAACCACCAGTGGTGTTGGGAATTTGGTCAGGAAGGTTCTGTCCCGTCAACAGGTCTTTAATGTGAATGGTGTAAATCCGCCGGCTGACCGTATCCTCTCCATAAGCTAGGTGGCGGTTATCGTCAGATATATTCAGGCCACCTACATTATAAAAATCGTAGGGTTTGGCCATTTCGTTTACGTTCAGCAAAAGTTCTTCCTCTCCTCCTTCCATTTTGGTGCGTAGGTAGCGAGGGTACTGATCGCCCAACTCGTATTTAGTCTGGTAGCGATAGCCGCGTTTTACGTACGGAACGCTTTGGTCGTCTTCCTTGATGCGGCCCTTGATTTCCTGGAAGAGGGCTTCCTGGAGGTCCTTCGTGTGGGTGGTCTTATCGGCGAAGTAAGCGTTTTCAGCTTCCAGGTGAGCGATCACTTTGGGGTCCTCGCGCTGGTTCATCCAGTAGTAATTATCAATGCGGTTGTGGCCGTGAGCCGTAAGGGTTTTTGGAATCTTTTTGGCAAGGGGTGCGGGCATGGCGAAGGCAGTTGTCAGTTAGTTCAGGGGAATTAACCGATGGGGGAGGGGATGGTTGTAGTTAGTTAATAGTGTTTAGTAATTAGTACGTGGTATTGGTCACATTGTTGGCTCGACTTTGTCCGAAAATGCGTTCGCAAAAGATTTAAAAGAGTGAATTAGTCTAGCACTAAACACTATCCACTAATTACTATTCTTGCGCGGCCGTAGGTGCAAAGTAGGCTGCCAAGGAGCCAGAAAATTGAAAAATGGAAGATAGGGTAACACTTCGCCAGGGCTTAGAAAAATTTCATCGAGAGTACAAGGATCACCTAAGCCACGAAGAAGCGGGTGTATCAATTGATGCTCAGGCGTTTTTTTGTCACATGATGTTGCTCACGCTTGACGGACATGGTGAGCACCTGTAGGCGCGTGCCCGCTAGTATTTAGTAATTGGTCTGGTGGTGCAGTAAGGCTTGACCTTTGTGTGTTTGACCGCGTTTGAATCGATATTTAGCGATTAATTACGTAACGTCCACTAATACTCGCGGTGGTAAACCTTGCGTTAGAGGCATCAATATTGCACAAGGTTATTGTTGTGGTGCTTGTGGTCCGTTCGACGTAGACCCTTTCCCCTTGTTTAATGTTGAAATTACCACTGAAGGCTGTTTGGTAATTGAGGTTAACAAACCGATCCGAAGGCTCAACGTCTTCAACACTAGCGGCGATGGTGGTATAAACGCCACTATTGGGCTCTCTTGGAAAACGGAATTTGATCGGTTGGCCAGTAGGGCACTCCACCTCTACTTCATAAATACCGCGGAATCCTACCCCGGCGGATATTCTCAGGCTACTTGAACAATTGATATCGAGGATGTTGGAACGAGTAGTATTCGCCGCCGGAGCACAAGGAATGTCTGGGGTTGGTGATACTACCTCATGCTCAACTATTTCGCTATAACCATAGTAACTATCGTAGGCGATGAAAGCCCTGAACTCGTACGTTCCGTCATTTAGATCGGGAACTATAATAGAGTCACTTACAGAATTAGGAATAACTTGATTTTGGAAAAAAAAAGTACCCCCCGGAGAACGATACTCTACTCCGATCAGGTCTAGGGCACGATTACCATCAGTATTAACAGTAACTAGGGTGCCAGCTTCTGTATTTTCGACCATCCTAATAATCGGAGTAAGTACAATTTCATTGCTTCCAACAAAATCGCAAGCTATACAACTAATGGTCAGGAGGGCTACAGAAATATATTTCATGTTAATCGTATTGCTTGATGGTTAGGGGGGCAGGCAATGAATTAGAAGAGGTACATAACTCCTAATGCGGAATTCCAGTAAACGAAGCCGTCGTGTGCAGCGGAGAAATTATAGCTTCGAATTATGTTTAAATAGAAAGTAAAGTTTCCTTCCGTAAGGTATTCTACGCCAATGCCGCCACCAACACCGGCACCTCCATCACCTCCTCCTTCGTCGAGAGACCCTTCGACGGATATGATTTCTCGATCGATCACTCCATACATACCTTGTATTTCGAATACAGCATATGGGCGCAGTGCCTGATCAATAAATGGCCGATACATTACCTGGGTGCCGAGAGTAAAGTATAAATTACGTTTATGGATTTCCTGTGAGCCAATAAATACCCTGTTATTAGACTGGCTGGAAGGATTGCTTCCATCGTACCATCCAACGTTAACGGTATCGCGTCGTGGTGAGAAATTGAAAACACCAATGAATGATCGGAACTGGAAGGCTTTATCCGTATCACTGAAACTTTTGGTAATGCGCAGGCCAGGGGCTGCCTTGAATACGTGGCCGAATCTACCGGTTGGTTGCAAAAGGTTTATTTCTATTCCATACTCAGACTGGCCACGAACCGAGTTGCTAAAGGAGGTAACGGCTACGAGGAGAAAAAGGCAAGGAAGGAATTGCTTTAGGTTAATAGGTCGCATAGTTGATGAATATTAGAATTGGGTGATTAGCAGGGTGTTGCTTCCCTTATTATTGGCAATTAGCGTGACGAATCGCTGTCCTACGTGGTCACGGAGGCTTCTACTAGCGAAAAAGATGCTGCTTCTTTGAATCTTTTCCCCGGTAAACCGAAGGAGCACCTCGTTAACGGGGAAAAGATTCAAAGAAGCAGCATCTTTTTCGC
>JBCDGT010000332.1:0-4906 GCA_038750915.1 Bacteroidota bacterium | reverse complement strand
GTATTTCTTTTTGGTGTACTTGAAGTAGCTCACTTGTAGCACTACCGAAAGGTTCTCCAGTACGAAAATGCCACAGAGTAATGGTAGCAATAACTCTTTGCGCAGCAAGATTGCCAGCGCAGCAATGATCCCACCTAGAGCCAACGAGCCAGTATCCCCCATAAAGACGGAGGCCGGGAAGCTGTTGTACCAAAGGAATCCGAGACAAGCACCAAGTAAACAAGCACTAAAAACGACCAGCTCCTGGGTACCCGGCAGATAAAGTACACCGAGGTAATCGGCGGCAATGGCATTACTGCTTACGTAGGCGAAAACCGCCAGCGTACCGGCAATGGTAGCGGAAACACCCGTAGCAAGGCCATCCAAGCCATCGGTTAGGTTAGCAGCATTGGAAATGGCCGTGACCACAAAAACGATAAAAGGAACAAAGAGAATCCAGACCAACTGTTTGCCAATGCCAAAGATGTTTTCATAGGCCATTCGGCTGTCCTTGATGAAGGGGACGTTGGTGACCGTTGTTCGGTAATTTGCACGGGCAACGATATTCCCATTTGGCTGAGTTACCGTATATACTTCCCCTACCCTATCGGCTTCGGTCAGGCCAATCGCTGCGGCATCCTCTACGTTAAAACGAACGGTTACTTGCTCACTGAAGAGCATCACCAGGGCAATAAGAACTCCTAGGCCAACTTGACCGAGTATCTTGAAGCGGCCAGCCAGGCCGTCTTTGTTCTTACGCTTGATCTTCAGGTAATCATCCGTAGAACCAATCAAGCCCATCCAGACGGTAGCAACCAGCATCACGATCAGGTAGACATTATCAAGGCGACCAAAGAGAATGCACGGCACCAAAATCGCCAAAAGGATAATAATTCCCCCCATGGTAGGCGTCCCGGCTTTTTTGGCCTGTCCTTCCAACCCGAGATCCCGCACACTTTCCCCCATCTGGTGACGCTGTAACGCCTTTATAATCCAGCCACCACTTACCATGCTGATTAACAGCGAAATGATGATCGCCACCCCAGCGCGAACACTGAGGAAGTCAAACAAGTTGTTCCCCGGAAAATCGCCCAGTACGGACTCCAGCCATTCGAACAGGCTAACTAACATGAGCGCGGGCTTTAAGGGCGTTAGTTAGTTCCAGCTTATCGTCAAAGGGAAGACGTTCTCCTTTGATCTCCTGGTAGGTTTCGTGGCCCTTGCCGGCGACAAGGACAATATCGTTACGCACCGCCAGTTGAATGGCAGTACGGATGGCATTGCGGCGGTCAGTAATCCGCAATGATTTAGCCCGGAGCAGTGGCGTATCGAGGCCAGTTTCCATTTCGTTGAGAATCGCTTCGGGGTCTTCACTACGAGGGTTGTCACTGGTTAGGATGGCCTGATCAGCTAGCTTAGCTGCTAAGCGAGCCATGACCGGGCGCTTTGCTCGGTCGCGGTCACCCCCTGCACCAACTACGCAAATCAAACGAGAGCTGGCTTGTTGGAGATTACGCAGAGTCGTCAGTACGTTTTCGAGGGCATCGGGAGTGTGAGCATAATCGACCAGTGCGGTGATCTCACCGGCGGGGTCTGCTACGTGTTCCAAGCGGCCAGCGGCGGCGGTGAGGCTACTCAAAGCAACCAAAGTCTCGTCTTTAAGCATTCCTAACTCCGTAGCTACCGCGTAGGCGGCGACCAGGTTATAAGCATTAAAGCGCCCAATAAGGCGGGTATGCACTTCGACGCCCGCAAGCTCAAGCTGAAGTCCCTGCGGGCTATCATCGAGCACCTTCGCCCGATAATCGACGATTTTACGAAGGCTATACCGCAGCTTGGCGGCTGCGGTATTTTGTAGCATGATGGCGCCGTTTTTATCGTCGGCGTTCGTCAGGGCAAAGGCAGTCTTGGGTAATTGGTCGAAGAAGGCCTTTTTAGCGTCGCGGTAGGCGGCGAAGGTTTCGTGATAATCGAGATGGTCGTGGCTGAGGTTGGTAAAGACGCCCCCCTTGAAGGTAAGCCCTGCGGTGCGATATTGGGCTACGGCGTGCGAGCTGACCTCCATGAAAACGTAGTCGCATCCTGCGGCTAACATGGCCTGGAGGCGATCGTTGATCGCTAGCGCGTCAGGAGTGGTGTGGGTGGCAGATTCTTTAGCCGTCCCGATGCGAACTTCCACCGTTGACAACAGCCCTGCCTTATAGCCAAGGGCGGTAAAAAGGTCGTGCAGTAGGGTGGTAACGGTGGTTTTTCCGTTGGTACCGGTTACTCCTACCAATGTCAATTCTCGGCTGGGCCGACCGTAAAATTCGTCGGCTAACAGCCCGAGCGCCTTGGCAGAATTCGCTACGGTTATCGTAGTGATATTTTTTGATGGGTGATCATTAATCTGGCTATCACTCGTAGGCACATTCACCCCCTGCTTTGCACCTGCGGCAGCGCCTACTGCTTCTTGGACAATAACGGTCGCGCCATTAGCAATGGCCTTTCCGATGTAATCATGGCCATCCACTTGCGTACCCTTTACGGCAACGAACAAACTGTCCTCCGCGACTTGCCGTGAATCAAAAACCACGCGGCTCACTTCACGGCCGGCCACCTTGCCGGAGACGGCAAGTGGGTTAAGTCGGTCGATTAGTTGAGTGAGCTGCATGGTTCTAAAAAGGTTGCAAAAAGTTCTTTGGGGTGATTTATGAGCGTTTTATCAGCGTAAGACTAGGGTAACATCTTTGCCTTTCTGGCCACGGCCATCAAGGTGCCATTTCTGATCTACTACCCGCCCAACCCCCTGGGGGTGAACGACGTAGCCCTCATTCTCAAGTACGTATACGGCATCGCGCAAGCGCATGCCACGCACGTTGGGAAACCTTTGAGTCAGCGGGTTCCAGGCCCGAACGTCGACTTCTTCTTCGTCGGCCAGCACTACCGCTAACTCGCTATCGGGGAGGCTATCGAGGTCGACGTTGACGTAGTCGAGAATTTCTTCAATTTCCTGGAGGTAACCAGCATCCCGATTGGGCAGCTGATTGGCGTACAGCACGGGCCGCGGGCCTTGATTGAGCGGCTCGTGTACCTCGATCATACTGTTGTAGATGTTATCAGCTATTTCCCGGAAAACCGGACCGGCCACCTCGCCACCGTAATAGCCACCCCGCGATGGATTATAGATCACGACAATGACGCTGTACTTGGGCTTATCGGCCGGGAAGTAACCCGCAAAGCTGGCCTGGTATTCTTTTTTGCGGCGACGCTTACCGTAATTCTGCTGGCTGGTTCCCGTCTTACCGGCAAACTTGTACTTATCCGATTTAAGCTTGTAGGCCGTACCTCGCTCTACTACCCCTTCCAACAAGGTGCGTAGCTGCTCGATGGTCCGTTGGGAAGCTATTTGCTCATCGAGTACCGTTGGCTTATAATCTGTGATGATCTTGCCATCTCGGGTTACCTCTTCCACCAAGTAAGGCTTCATCATCCGACCGTTGTTGGCTACGGAGTTGAAGAAGGTCAGCATTTGCAGCGGCGTCAAACGGCTCTCGTAACCAAAAGATAACCAGGCATTGGAGATGCCCGACCAGTACGTTGAGCTGGTATCATTAACGATCGCTTGGGCCTCCCCTTCGATCTCCAGTCCGGTCTTTTCGTTAAGGTGGAAAGATTTTAGGCGGGCGGAGAACTCACCGTCACGGTACAAGCTGTCCGCCAGTTTAGCCATGGCAACGTTGGAAGATTGCTCGAAAGCCTGGCGCACGGAAATGACGTTCCAGCGGCTGCTAAGCGGGTTTGAGTCCGTAACCTGCACGCTGTCTTTAGAGAATTTTTTGGCACCTCGCTCGATATCAATCTCATCGTCCAGACGTACTTTCTCGTCTTCCAGCAGCGCCATCATGGTGGCCAGCTTGAAGGTCGATCCAGGCTCGGTATTCCAACCGATGGCATAGTTATACATTTCGTAGTACTTGAAACCTTCGGTAGTCCGCCCCAGGTTAGCCATGGCCCGAATGGCACCGGTTTCTACGTCCATCACGACCGCAGAGCCCCATTCGGGGAGGTGCTTGCGCACAGCCCGATCCAGCGCATTTTCAGCGATATCTTGGATATTGACATCCAAGGTTGTGTGGATGTCAGCCCCAGCGGTTGGTTCTACGATAGCCAGGTTTTCCGTTGGCAACCAACCACCTCCGTTGGGCATACGAAACATCTCCGCTTTACCGCTCTTTCCGGCCAGAGGAACATCAAAAGCGCCCTCAATACCAACTTTCTTCTCGTTTACGTAGCCGATTGTACGGCGTGCCAGCCATCCGAAAGGCCGCTTACGTTCGTCGCGTTTTTCTACGATTAACCCCCCGCTCATTCTCCCAAGATTGAAGATAGGAAATTGCTGAATCTGCTGTAGCTTACGGTAACTGACACTTTCGGCGATCTTGTAGTAGTGTTTGGCTGGCCGGTGAATGCTATCACGCATTGCCAGCAGGCTATCTCGCCAAGCACCAGTGGTGAAGTCACTATTAACGTGCTCCGCTAACAGGTAGGCTAAGCTGTCAATATTGCCGTAGTATTCCTTCGGGCTAGCCACGAAGGGGTCAAAGTGCAGACTGAAGTAAGGGACGGAAGTCGCCAGTAAGTTGTTGTTCCGGCTAAAGATATTTCCCCGCTCGGCCTTCACAACCCGCTCCTGGAACAGGGTTTCGCCCAGCTCTTGGTATTCTGCTTGCCTAAGAACCGCAATCTCCACCGTGCGGTAAGCCAAAAGACAAGCCACGGGCACAACGATCACCGCCAGGATAGCGTAGATGCGTACAAGTACTTCGTCCTTTAAGTTTACGGAGGCCATTTTCTTGGTGGGTGGTTTTTAGTAGTTGGTAGTTGGTTAGTAGTAATTAGTTACTAATCATCAACTACTAATTTTTTCGGCTTACCGCGGTGCATG
>JBCDGT010000331.1:0-4908 GCA_038750915.1 Bacteroidota bacterium | reverse complement strand
CAGAGAAGCCGAAGCTTCCGTGAAGGACCCTCCAATACCCGTTATGGTTTGGTGTCTTTCCTCCGGCTTCAACTCAATGGTGGAGGAAGCCTCCTTTACTTCCATTTCTATGATTTCCTGCAACTTCTTGCCAGTGGCTGAAGTTTCGTAAATACTAACATCCAATGAAGTCATGGTAGCTTCATTTTTATCTTTTGTAGTAGGTTGACACCCGAGCAGCAATAAGCAAATCAGTAGTGCACTGAAGCGAAGGAAATTATTCATATCGTGAGTGTTTTTATTGGGTGACTAATCCGAACCGAGGCGGAACAGCTACGGATTCCATCAGTGCAGCTTCATCCCCATTATAAGTTTTAGAAATTGCGTTTCCATCACGACTAAGACCTTCGAATACCTTGGCGTCCACTAATGGCCAGATGGCATATTTGGCTTTTCCATCGACGGTGAAAAGCCCAAAATGATTCTCTGAGCCACCAGCGTTAGCCGCGTCTTTCCAAGGCTCGTCGAAAGCTTCAAAAAAGAAGCAAGAAATGCCGGCCGTATCTGTCCATTCGCGCAGGTATTGGTAGTACAGGCACTGTTTGTATTCATCGGTTGCTTTGGAGCCTTCCCAGCCATAAAATCCGTTGGAATTACTGGCCCAGCCCGTTTCCCCAATGTGCAAGGGCTTATCCACGCCCAGGCCTTTCACATATTTCTCTACGGAAGCGAATTGACCCATGGCATATCCCTTCGCCCGCATCATGGCCAGCCTGATTTTTCCCTGATCCGTAAGGTCTTCTTCCACGGCTTTTACTCCCCAGAATTCAGGGTTGTAATGGGTGTCGTGCATAGGATAGGTGTGCAGTGAAATAAAGTCTACGGCTCGAATCAGTTCATTTAAGTCCTCTACGTGGTATTCGGAGCCGCCGCCGCCCCAGGAGGCGAAGTTGTCCGAGCTGGTGATCCATAACTCCTCTGAAAGCAGCCCTTCCTGCTTGAGGCCTTGAAGATGTTTGACCCACTTCAAAATCACTTCAGGTTGAACGTAGTAACTGGCGGCCCATTTTACCATTGCCTCATTACCTACAGCGATGACTTTCACGATGTCCGGATATTTGTTGGCCAGGGCAACGGCTCGGTCAATTTCCCCGGCATTTTGCTCACTTTCCTGGTCGTGGTCAGGTTCCAGCCCCGTCCAGGCATTCTTGCAGTCAATCCAAGCACCAAGCATCACGTACATCTCAAAATTGGCATCTTCGTTTTTTAATTCCCGGATGGCGGCTAGTACGTTGGCGGCGTGGGGGAATTGTACGTTATAGGTCCGTATTACTTTAACCCCAAGGGCAGCAAGTAGCATCATGTCCTCCTTGAGCTGCCCAATGGTTGGCTGAATATCCCGCGACTGCTTGCGGTACCCACCGTAAGAAATAGCGGGATACTCCGGGTTTCCTAAAATATCAGCGGCAGTGAGGCTTTTTACCTCCATGGTGGTGGATTTTTTTTGCGTGCAGGAAGCCAGGGTAATACTGGCCAAGAACAATAATAAGTAAGTACAAACTCGTAGCATAGTCAACGCTTTTAGTAGTGCTTTTTTCAGCAGCTCTTTTACCGTAGTGCTTTTGCAGGGAGCCGGACCTGAATTTTTTCGATAGCGTCAGTCCTCAGAAACAACTGTTCACTGCTAGGCTCATCTAAGGCAGTCCCCTCGAAGTTTTTACTCGACTCCTCTCGGTAATGGATCGTCAGGCCTTCCTCCTCGGATAAGGTATAGACGACCGGTACCTGACAGTAGGTAAAGCAAAGGGAATTAGCGGGTAGATCCAGCTGGTTGACTCGTCCGCTTACGTCCACATATTGGAAGACGGCAGGGCTGTTCAAAAACTCAGAGCGTCGTAGAAGCCTGGGTAAGAAGGCAATCTTTCCATTTGCTACGGTAACGCCAAATTCACCAATCCGACTAAGAATGTCTTCTTTTACTTGTCCCGTCATCCCGGGTTGCTGGGCTCCTTTACCCGCTGGGGTGTGGGAATACGGATCAGTGGGGAAGGCACCGTATAGATTAGGTGGCTTGTGGATGCCAATGCCCTCATTAATAGCGTAGTAGTGTTTGATCAGCTTTTGCGTAACACTGGTGTCAGCACCTTGCTCGATGGCTTGCAGGCAGCACTCCTGCACTGCTAACTGTAGCTTAGACACCATGTGCCAGTAAATGGATCCGAGCCCTTCGTAACCAAAGAAAGTTCCCGAACGCCCCGTAAACTCTTTATGGTTGAATACCTCCTCGAAGATTCCCAGAAGAAGAGCACTTTCCTGTTCCGCCAGTGGACCATAGGTCGTTTCGGCCAACTGACCCAAAGCAGCTTTCAGATCGCCGGCATTCTTGAAATTGCCGTTGAAGTGGAAGTCACCATTTACGTCTTTTTCAACGATCCTGGCATCTCCATTTTCTACCAATTGCCGGAGTAAAGTAGATTTAGCTACCGCAGAAGGAGGGATAAGGTTTTTAGTTAGGAAACCGGCTAGGTCTTTGTTGGGATAAAGGATGTAGCTGTTTTGGTCCTCCCGGTATAGCTTACTTTCTCTCAATGCATCGAGTACGTCCAGTACCACTACAGGAGGCAAATTACCACTACTCAGTGCAGCAACCTGTCCTTCGAGCATTTCACTCAGGTAACTTATTGCAACACCTTCCTTACTTGGCGTCATTAAGTTGTAGGCATGGAAGAGATTGTCCGACCGCTGATTTGCGGCAATGGAGTGATCGAGATGAGCCAAGCAAGATTTGCTGAAACGACGTAAATCGGCTAACGCTATCTTCTTTTTTTTGCCACTGAAAGCGTGCTGGTAAATCACTGTTCTGAAGTCGCTGGCTGCTTCCCCAAGACCATCCAGAACCGCCTTGCGGTCATGATCATTGATGGCCCCTTGGAGTAGGGACTCATACTTGCTCAAGGTTTCAGCGATTCGAGCTTGAAACACAAATAGTTCTTCGGAAACCGCAACGGATTCCAGGTTGGACTTGTCCAGTAAGCCAGCAAAAAACTGCAGGAACCGCCGCAAGTAATAGAGCGTGACCATTGATACGCCGTTACCCACCAAGGCATTGTTGGCGTCATTCCACTCCGGCCGTTGGGTATTCATCCAAATCCCACCTTCGGGGATGAAGTTAGCCATCTTGGCTAATACCGTCGCCAGTATTTTTTCCATGAAATTCACCCGCAAGATTTCCCCGTCTTGCCCTCTGAGAAGAGCGCCATCCGCCCCGATCTTAGCTTTTTGTTCCCTGATTTTACCATCCGCCTGGTGATCAAAGTCGATAGTGTCCTTAGGGTTGCGCAGGATGTCTTGGTAAGCCTTAATCTTGTAGGGCACATTGGCGTACACGAAGCAGCCATCTTCGAAATATTCCGCCAATTTGCCAGGTTGGTGTTTTTCTATGAACTCCAGGAACTTCAGTAGATAGATGATCTGGTGGTCTCCCCAGTAGCCAATGTACGACCAGGGGTCATCCGCTTCGATGGTTTCCCAGTCGAAACCATCTTTGGTTACCCGGTAGGGGTTGTAGCCATCGAAGGTGGTGGCGTTCACGAATTTGAGAATCATTCCCTCCATGAAGCCAGGGTAGGCGTAGGCAAGCGCTTCCCAATTCTGGAAGATGTCGCGCCAATTCCCTTCGTAATCCAGGATTTTCGAACCGTCCACCTCGCTGTGGGTATTGATGGAGAAGCGATTCCAGGGGCGACTAGGATCGCCGTGGCGGCGACTAAATTTCAGCGGTAGGTATTCCAGGCAAAGCCGCCGGAAGTCAGGATCGGAGGAAGCTGCCGCCATTTCCTTGATGGTCGCCAGCGAAGTGGCGGTAGGCAGATCGGACAGTAGTTGCTGGTGGTCCTTTATTACTTGCTTATTGGCTTTGGCTAGGTAGTTAGTAAAGTCTCCCTTCTCGATGACGTAGTTGTCGTCGAAAATCCCTCCCCGCATTATGTTGAATAGAGTATTCGAAAAATGCCGGGTGTCACGCATGTCGTCCGCAGTCATTTGCAGGCCATCAGCCGCTGCGCTGAGGCCGATCAGCTTTTTGGTGCCCAGGGCAATGTCTACCGCTAGTTTTTCGAGTAACGCTTGCGGGGCAGACAGCTCCTTAATCAATTGGGCGACGGCAGCGTGGTCCTGGTTGACGTTCGCTACAATAGTCCACTCCTTTTTTGTCTGTGGGGGGAGGTCGAGGGTCTGGTGGAGAAAGTAAGCCCCCTTTTCTCCCTTAATATCCGTTTCCCCGTGGATGCTTTCGCCCGCGCGAAAGGCCGCTAACTGCAAGGAAGACAGTAAATATTCGGGGTTTTCAAAACCAAGTGACCAAGCTACATTGGCTTTGAGTGCCTCACTAGGTTCGGCCTTGTCGACAATAATGGCACTCAGCGCAAAAATACCGAGACCACTCACGGCATCTAGTTCGTTGCGTTTGTAGGCGTCGACCAAATTACTGGAGCGATTCTGTAATTCACTACCTACACCGTAAGGAACGATGTTTTGGATACCATCGATCAAGGATAAAGAAACTTCCTTTCCACCTAGGTTAAATAGGGTAGATTTACGGGCGAATCCGTAAAGGTTACTGGAGCTCCATTCGTAACGGAAGCTCAGTTGAAGGTCATGGTTTACCTCTTCGAAAAGGATTTTATTTCCGTAGACATTCTTATACAGGTTACGGCTGAGCTGAAAACGGTCTTGGCCGCGGATGGAAAAAGGTTCCCATACCGTGTTATCAACGCGAAAAATGGTTTTGCTACCGGTTGTTTCGGTTGATTCCGTGATTTTATCATCCGTGTAGTAGGGGAAAAGAGCATATTCGGCATTTTTTCTGCCGGCGCTCAGCCCACCGTTACTTGATATGAACATCCAGTGGTTACCATCGCTGACGATGCT
>JBCDGT010000330.1:0-4913 GCA_038750915.1 Bacteroidota bacterium | reverse complement strand
TGAAGATACTGGCCCAGGTAGTTGGTTGTTCCGCGATTAAGCCATCAACGAGTACATTCAGAAAAGCCGCTACGTAGTAAGAACCAATGGCATCATTTAGGAAAGCTACCTGCCCGGGCGAAGAAGCGGAAGCCAAAATGTGGCCTTCAAACTTGGTAATCAGGTCGAAGTTATAGTGGGCTACTCCTTCCGGTTGGCTATTCGAACCATGTTCGGCTAATTCCCGCCTGAGCTGTTCGACGTTGGCCTCCCCGAAAGGGTCATTATTACAACTACTGCCCAGGGTAATAGACATCCGAATGTTTTTCGCCTTCAACTGTTCGTGAACCCATTTTAGCGACAGTTCACAGCCCATCCGGTCATGTTGACCAGCTTCGGCTTCCATACAGTAGTATAACAATGGCCAACGGTTGTTTCCCTGGTTTTTTAAACCGTGCCCAGAATAAAGAAAAATAACGGCATCGTCAGTTTGTAAGGACATACTATTCAAAAGCGATTCTACGCTCGCTTTATCGAAAGAAACCGGATGTTCCACCAGGGAAAAGCCCGACCCGGGTTGCCTCGCGACTTCTCCTACCACGCCAAATACCTCTTTGGCGGAGGAACGGTCCTTTTGGCAACCTTGGAATATACCGTCTTGCTGGTGATCATTGATGTTGTAAATGAGGTGGAGCGTTCTATTCTGCTGGCCGAAAAGGGCAAAAGAAAGGAGTAAGCAAAGGGCACTCCCAATCCCCCTCATGATGGCCATAGTGCTCTCCAATCCTTGGGAAGCTGCCTTCGATTTTCGATAAAATTGGTCCTGGTACATATAGCATTTTTTTGAATAGCCAACCTGGGTGCGTTTGCTATTCCTTCGTATTTATCGTTTGATTTTCACAATATTTCCGCATCATTTTCCGGTACTGCTTACTACTTTGCAGGGGTAAGTAGCGCTCTTCTTCAGCAAAGGAAGTACAGTAGTTTTCCCGGTCTTCCGCATTCGCTAATTGTAAAGTCTTTCGCATCGCCCGCAGCGCTTTCTTGGTCTGTTTTTGCCGGCTGTAAAACCGACTCAAGTCGTTATAGGGAGCGGCTTGCCCCGCCCGCCAATCCACTGCGAGTAAGAAAGCATTTTCGGTAAGTTCAAATTGATCAGCGAAGAAAAAATCAAAGGCCAAAGTCCGAGCTATTCGGGCCTTTTGCTGCATGGGGACGGGCGCCATTCTAAGTTGCTTGGCCCAATCATCCGCTCCTGAGTCTAACAACCCCAGTTGCGCGTAGGCGGCTGGTTCGTGGGGAGCCTTTTTTATAGCTTCCAGGAACAGCGCTCTAGCTGCGTTTGATTTTCCATTGGTGGCGTACAATTCTCTAACTCGCCCAAGCGCAAATCCTGCTCCAGGAGAAAGCGCCACTTCCTGAAGGTAGACGGCAATGGCTGAATCTAGTTCGCCAATTTGCTCATAGGCGTGGCCCAAGCCAGCGTAGGCTTCCAGGTAGTCCGGCTTGCGACGAATTACTTCTTGAAAAAGGCCAATGGCTTCTCGCGTTTTTTCCGGTTGCCGGTAAATGGCAACAGCTAAGTTATGGTAGGCATCTGCATATTCCGGTCCCAGTTTCAGGGCTTGGCGCAAGAGAACTTCTGCGGTATCTCGCCTACCCGCCGCTACCAATCCATTACCATAATTCATATAGGCGGTAGCAAAATCCGGTTTTAGCTTAATGGCTTCCAGGAAATAGAATTCGGCAAAGGAGAAATACTCGATAGCATAAAGCCTGCGGGCTAGGCTAGCGTAATTATTTTTTGGCAAAGCCCAGGTTGGGGAAAGGGCCATGGCGCGTTCGAAGCTTACCTCAGCCTCCTCCAACCGTCGCAAACGAAGGTATAGCAGCCCTAATTCATTGTGGATGTAAGCCGCCTCCCTGGCATTCTTCACGGCACTTAACTGATGGGCTAATGCCTGTTCGTACAAGCTATCCACCCCACCGGCTTGCTCTCCTTCTAACCGTAACACTAAGCCTGAGAAATAGGATTGCTTGGCTAACAATTCTAAGTAGCGAGGATCTTGCGCACCAATCAACGCAGCCACCTGCCCTAGGTAGCGAGGGAACTGTCGGTATTTCGCATCAAGGCGTTCCCGTTGGGCCAGTTCGTTGGCATCCGTCTCCAGATAGGCCCTGATCGCTTGTTGCACCGAATCCAGTAAAGTTACCGTCAAGCGCTCCTGGAGAATACCCCGTAAATTGATCAAATTGGAATCTACCTTCAAGGCGTTAAAATAGCTTAAAGCAGATTTTCCTTCCGGTAATAGTAAGCGTCCCCGTTGTAAAGCTCTTTGGAAACGTACATAGTTACGCTGGCTGGCCTTTGGAGCCGCAGCGACTTCTTCCTTGACAAAATCCTTTCGTAACACGCGGCGCGCACTTTGCCGAAAGCGGCTGCCTGCTTCCGGGTCGATCCGGAAGAAAGATACGCGCTTATTACCCCCCGTAATTTCTGGGTGCTGGGCTCGGTCTGTTTCATCGCGTACTTTGAGTTGGAGGTAATTCTCTAGTTCGAATAGGTCAATTTCCTGGTTATTGTCCCGATCGGCATCACCGCGGAGTCCCTCGACCAGATAATAAGAAAAAGCGCCCCGGCCTTCCCCCCATTTTTCGTCTTCCTGGGCCAATTCGTAGGGCTGGCAGGAAAGTATTTTAACCTCGTTGGTCAACTGGCGCATAATTTGAGCAGCGGTTGCCACCGTACCGCCTACTTCACTTCCCGCTAAGCTTCCCGAGTGACAAGCATCGGAGATTACCACTACCTGGGCTCCCTTTCGGGAAAGGCTGTCGATGTGCGCATTGAGGTAATTAAGACCTAAGGCCAACAGACTGTAATTGTTCTTTGGCGTATCGTGAGCCAGTAAGTAACCCTGGCGATCATCCCCTTTGGTTTCCAAATCCCCGTGACCTGCAAAGTAAAGAATGGCCTTTGCACCTGCGTCCGCGCCCGCTAATTGCCAAGCTAGAGCAGCTTGGATCCGGGCCAGTGTCGCCGCTGAGTCCAACAATACCCGTACCCGCTGCGGGGTAAAAGTGCCCTCCCCCTGAGTGAGCAAAAAATCAGCAAATTCCCGCGCATCGCGATCGGCGTAGGAAAGGTCTGTTATGGCTTCATCTTGGTAATCCGAAATGCCAATGATCACCGCACAGGGCAGGGGTTCCGCCCCAGCATAGCCTACTCCCAAAGCCAGTAACGGCAGGCAAACCAAGACTTTAAGCATGGAGGAGCAAGACGGGTACAAGATAGTAAGATGTTTGGAAAGAATAGGTAGTAAAATCCGAGTATTGGCAGCTCATAGTGGCCCGAAAAAGGAGGGATGAACCACTTAAATTCATCAGTAAAAAATCGAATTCCTGGGACAAATTACTTAATTGCGCAACAAAACAGGTATTTCTACCTGCTCGATTGGGTAAATTTAGTTTGTCATTTACCGCGAGATTTGGCCCATGAATACTACTCTTCCCATGCAATACTTACTACGTTCGGTACTCAGCCTTTGCTTCCTACTATCTTTAACAACTGCCCACAGCCAGGCCCTGCATATTTATTATGACGTTCACGGTAAGGAGGTTACTTACGTGGTAGCAGGAGATACCATCGACAGCCCACTCGTCAAACATCGCAGTGACGTTTTCTTCCACTTGGAAAACCTCAACACCTACCGGTTCGCAGTAGAAGTGAAGCAGCGGGAGGACAAAGATGCTGTAGGAGCTAGTGGTGGCTCCACCAATCTTTTTTCTAGCCTGATGCCCGGAGGTGGCTCTCCTTTCCCCGGCGGAATGAGTGGACTACTAGGCAACCTGACGGGAGAATCCAGTTTGGAGTACAATCACCTTACTAGCGAA
Organism: Bacteroidota bacterium; assembly: GCA_038750915.1. Lineage (GTDB taxonomy): Bacteria > Bacteroidota > Bacteroidia > Chitinophagales > Saprospiraceae > Neolewinella. The sequence continues at coordinate 1,043 of JBCDGT010000330.1, read as the reverse complement.
GGCGAAGAACGAGCCTTTGCGGTGGAATCCGCCGAGGCGGAAGCTCTTGGTTACGTTCGGGAAGCTTACGAAACCTTGCTGTACGACATGGCAGAAACGGAAAGTAGTATCGAAAAAGCCAACCAAGCCCTCAATGCTTCCTTAGACCAACGTAAATACGTCGTCTTAGCCCGGCGAGAACTTAAGCGGCTAAAATTTCGCACCGACTTGCAACCCGCTCAGATTCAGGACCTTTCCGCCACCTTCATCAAAAAGGCATTAGGGGATCAACCTGAAAAAGTGGACGTACTGACCGTAGCGGAAACCCGGGCCGCGCAGTTACAAAAAGATGCGGGCAAATTAAGTAAATACTTAGCACAGTACGAGTCACAGTTGCAAATCTTGAGTCAACTCAAACAGCAAATGGAAGCTACGGCGGTATCCCCAGATCACCCGCTTTATCAAAAGCTAACCACTTCTACGGAAAACACCTACGCCAAAGCGATCGCTTTTTCCGATGCCGCCAAGAACAACCGCAGCCTGGCCGCCAAAACCATACAGGACAACCAGGACCGCTTCACCAGCGAATTGATCGACCTGCGCTACGAAATCGAAAGTCTGCGCGCCAATAACTTCAGCCATACGGAGCGTTACACCGCCGATGGTGGCCCGTTTAGTCTGCAGGCCACGCTGTTTCCACTGGACACCAACGGTAATCGTATGGGTGGGCCTCCAGTAAACCTCTCTCCCATCCGAGTAAGCGTAAAGGGCGGCCTGCGGGTCAGTTCTAGCGTTGGCCTGAGCCTAGGGCAGTACTTCAACGCACCCCAGGAATACCTGCTCCGCGAAGGCGTCGTCATCGGAGCGGAGAAGGACAAATTTCTCCCGATCATGAATACCATGCTGCATTTTCACTCCTATTCGGAGCGGGGGGTGGTACTGGGAGGTACGTTCGGGGTAGGACTGCCCCTAACCAGCAGTGATGCCGCCAGATCCACCACCTTTCTGCTTGGCCCCAGCCTTGTTATGGGAGGAAAGGATAAACTCTTCCTTACCGCCGGCAT
>JBCDGT010000329.1:0-4923 GCA_038750915.1 Bacteroidota bacterium | reverse complement strand
GTACTTTTTGTACAAATACTCCGCGACGATGGTGCCCAGAACTGCATCACCTAGAAATTCCAGGCGTTCGTTGTTTTGGCCACCATAAGGAGATTGCTTGAGAATTGATTCCTGATTATTATTACTCTTGTGCTGGAAGGCTAACTTAAATAGTGATAGATAGGCTGGAGTAAAACCAAGCAGACGTCGCAACCTCCGGACAAAATCCTTTTCCGGTGACAGGTAATAATTGTAAAAACGTCTGATCGATTTAAACACTGTTTATCAGGGGTTATATCGCTTAAAGATCGTGGCCGAATTGTGGCCTCCGAAACCAAAGGTATTACTTAGCGCAACATTAATTGGTTTTTCAACCGCTTTATTGAAGGTAAGGTTCAGTTTTGGGTCAATATCGGGGTCGTCCGTGAAGTGGTTAATCGTGGGTGGAACGAAGCTATGCTGGATAGCTAAGATACAAGCAACGGACTCAATGGCTGCGGCGGCCCCCAACAGGTGACCAGTCATTGATTTTGTGGAACTGATGTGCAGGCCGTAAGCATGGTCACCGAAAGCCAATTTAATGGCCTTTAATTCGGCCACGTCTCCCAAGGGAGTGCTCGTACCATGGGTGTTGATATAATCGACATCCTGTGGCTCTAGCCCTGCGTACTTAAGGGCATTGAGCATGGCCATTTTAGCGCCCGCTCCTTCGGGGTGGGGAGCCGAAATATGGTGAGCGTCGGAGCTAGCAGCATAGCCTGCTACCTCCGCCAAAATGGTAGCGCCACGTGCCTGTGCGTGTTCAAGGCTCTCTAAAACAAGAATTCCAGCACCTTCTCCGAGGACAAATCCATCACGTTCTGCATCGTAAGGCCGGCTAGCCGTTTGGTAATCATCATTGCGGGTGCTTAGTGCCTTCATGGAGTTAAATCCACCAATTCCTACTTTGGTCACCACCGCTTCGGAGCCACCGGTAATCATGAGGTCAGCGCGGCCGAGGCGAATGTCGTCCGCCGCCGCGGCAAGCGCATGTCCACCGGAAGCACATGCACTAACGGTAGCGTAACTAGGGCCACGCAGATTGTGGGCCATACTGATGTGGCCAGCAGCCATATTAGCGATCATCTTAGGAATCATAAAAGGATTGTAGCGGGGCGTACCGCTGCCTTTAGTGAAATCCTCAATTTCTTTTTCTAGGGTGCTTAGGCCACCAATACCACTGGCGACAATCGAACCCGCTCGATCGGGGTCCAGCTCAAAATTAACTGAACCGTCTTCCGCTAAAATACCGGCTGACTTCATGGCTTCATCGGCGGCATAAAGTGCCATAATAATGTAGCGATCCAGTCGGCGAATTTCTTTACGATCGAGCCGATCCGTGGGGTCCCAGTCGGTTACTTCACAAGCGAACTGGGTTTTAAACAGATCAGGATCAAACTGGGTAATGGGCTTAGCCCCAGAAGTCCCGTTGCGGAGACCTTGAAGATACTCTGGAGTACTATTACCGATGGCGGTTAGGGCGCCAATGCCCGTCACAACTACTCGATGCATGGGTTTTCAAGTTACTGGCGGCCGGTTGCCAGGGACCGGTCTCTGTTGCTGTAAATCGCGTACTAAACAAACCGGTTAGCTGGCATCCGGTTGGGAGGGGTAAAAAAAACCGCCGCCCGCAACCTGCAGACAGGCACATCGGGCGGCGGAAAGAAAGGGAACGGGAACAATTTTACTTCTCCACGCTACTTTCAAGGTAGGTTACAGCCTGGCCGACGGTCTGGATGTTCTCCGCCTGCTCGTCTGGGATGCTGATATCAAACTCCTTTTCGAACTCCATGATAAGTTCGACGGTGTCTAAGCTATCGGCACCCAGGTCGTTTTGGAAGCTGGCCTCAGAGGTGACCTCGGCTTCATCTACGCCGAGCTTGTCGACAATAATCTGTTTAACTTTTTCCTCAATGCTAGCCATAAGTTGTTGGCGTTTAATGAACAAATGCGGGGCAAAGGAAACCCAAAAGGTTTACTTGAGCAAATCTGATGTTTCGGAAAGACCCATTATCCGCGTTTCCTTAGTACAACAGCACCACCGGTAAAAATGATCGGATCGTGGTCAAAAAAGGAAAGCGCTTGGCGCGTCGCCCAAAGCATATTGGTAGATATGCCCTATTCGGCAGCAAATAATCCGGGTTCCTGTACCGTTGAAGTATCTTTGAAGGCTCGTGGATATTTGCCCTGAACCGAACCGATTTTAGTGTTGTCGCTATGAAGCTCGCTTTTTATTTTTTTATTGGCTGCTGCTTGGCCGGCGGTTTTATTTCCGCGCAATCTCCTGTTGGGGGGCTTTACCCCCAAGAACTCGTGCCAGGAAAGTACGGGGAAGATTATAGTCTACGCGCAAAAATGCCCTGTGACCCGACCGACTCCCTTACGTTCGTTAGTTGTGCCTCGGATGGATCTTCGCGTGCCGACGATGATCCTTCGGATGGGTATCCCGTCGAATGGGAAGTATCCGGAATTACAAATCTGGCTTATACTACCTTACAAGGACCAGGAGTCAACGTCACTATCGTAAATGCCGCCAACCCCAATATCCAAGTATTTCCTACTGACGCCAACAGTGTTTACACCGGCCTCGTCAACGTAGGTACTGACTTGACGGATTGCTTCAATGCCGGAACTTGGACAATACAGGTTTGGGACGTAACGGACAATGATGGCAATGGCTATCCCGACCCCAGGACCTCTGCCGGAGATCCTACTCCGATTAACGGGTGTTTCGTAGAATGCACCTTTACCTTAAATCCGATTTGCCCTCCCCTAAATACAGCCCCCGCAACTGTAACCGTCGAAAATGTTGGTTGCACCAATCAAGGCTCCATCGAATTGACCAATTTCGACCCTAACGATTTTTACTGCGTAGGCAGTGACGGCAGTGGTGCTCAAATCAACTGGACGGGTGACAATGGCTATACGGGCACCGGCACCTCCATCTCAGGGTTGGCGCCCGGCACGTATACCGCCGATATCAGAGACGGTTACAACTGCCCGGCCTCCGTCTCCGCAGTGATCACTACCCTCCCTCCGGTAATGGCCAGTTGCGGTAGCCCCGTATCGCCCAGTGTTTTCGGCGCCGCGGACGGCTCCGTTACGATCGATATTACTGACGGAACCGGAGATTATACTATCAGCTGGACTGGCCCCGCCAACGGTAGTCGCCCTGGTTTTGACGGCCCTAATCTCGTTGATGGTCTACTAGCAGGTAATTACACGTTTACGATTACGGATGATGTTTCCGGCTGCAGTGCCATGTGCAGTATCACCATCGACGATCCTCCCTGCGTAATTAATTTCACCGTTAGTGAATCAAGTACGGGCGATATCATAATTACCATGACGGACGGCACCCCCAATTTTATGGTAAACTATATCGGCCCAGTCAGCCAAGCGAACCTTGGTCCCTTTACCGGTCCAATCATCACCTTGTCCGTGAGCCAGTTTGTAATTGGCGATTACCAGTTTGAAGTCTTCGAGGAAAACCGAAACTCCTGCGTAGAATCCGTCTCTCATACCATTGCAGGAACCGATTGTAGCGACCTAACTCTTACGGGGCAAGCATCAACGAATCCAAACTGTGCGGGTACGGATAATGGTAGTATTGCCCTAACCGTCGTTGGCGATGACAACCCAACCATCACCTGGATGGGACCGGGGGTTAATGGTGCTACAACATTTACCATTACTGATTTGGGGTCTGGCACTTATCGCTACGAGATACTGGATGATAAAAGTTGTTTTCTAGAAGGTGACTTTACGCTCACTACCCCACCCGCTTTGGTATTCAGTTGTGGTGGCGTAGACGAAAGCCAACCAGCATTAGATGATGGAAAAATCGGCTTAAACATGAGTGGGGGTACACCTAATTACACTTTGAGTTACACCGCAGTCGACCCTGACGGAAATGGCCTCCCACCGGTTACCAATCTGCCAGTTGCAGACATGGACACTCTCCGCAATCTTCCGGCGGGTACTTATTCGCTAAGCTTGACGGATGCTAATGGCTGCATGCTTAATTGCTCAGTGACCATTATCGAGACGGCCTGTAGTTTAGCACCCACCTGCTCTCCTACTGACGCGACCACCGTTGGTGGTACTGGCTCCGTAGAGTTCCTCTTTGATGGAACGGCAGATTGGACGGCTACCGTTACTGGACCACAAGACTCCAACTTCACTGCCACTGGAAATACCTATTCCATTGCCAATCTACCCCAAGGTAATTACTCCATTGCCGTAGTCAATACCGCCGGCTGTACGGGTAGTTGCTTTTTTACCATTGGTGGCCCTACCTGTGGAATCATCGTGGGAACCGACCAGGAGAGTCCCACTTGCGCCGGCGCTACGGACGGTGCTATTTACCTCGACATTAGTGGCCAGGGGGCCGGCCTGCAAATTGATTGGGACAATGATCTTTTTGACGGCCAAGATACCGTGCGAGGCTTAGGAGCGGGAACCTATGTGATCAATGTATCCGATGCTACTGGATGTATTCTTGCCCCAATCAATATAACCCTGACGCAACCAGACAGCGTGCGCGTCAATCTCACTGAACCAGCCCCAATTGCTTGCGGAGGCGACAGCACCGGGACATTAGCGGCCACCGTAACGGTCGGTGTAGGCCCTTTCACTTATGACTGGTCCGTGGATAGTCTCCCTGATGTAGCCACGGTTGGTGGTTTGGTGGCTGGCACTTACGCCCTTACCCTAACGGATAATGATGGCTGTATAGGTGTCGCCAACACCATCATCAATGAGCCACCAGTTTTCTCCATGACCTGTGGTGCGGTGGCGGAATCTTCCGTAGCAGCAGCCGATGGCAAGCTTGGTTTCACCCTTGTTGGGGGTACGCCCCCCTATTCCTTTTCGCTCAACGGGGCCAACGCACCCAGGCCTTCG
>JBCDGT010000328.1:0-4928 GCA_038750915.1 Bacteroidota bacterium | reverse complement strand
CACACTACTACACATTTTTAGCGCTAGATTCTCTCCAGCGTAGTGTTTTGGAAAGACTTAGGGAGGGAAAAAGCAAAATGTATAGTAGTGTAGCCATAAGTCTACTTTCATGCATTTCACCAGTCGCCTCAGACTCCGGAGGTTGTATATTTTACAAGCTGTTTTTTCAGTAATGCTGTTGCTGTTTGGTGGCTGTAGCCAATTCGACCTGGATGAAAATCCGGGGCAATCGCAGTTGGTCGCTTTACCGTATCCAACTACGGCGGAACTTGAACTAGCCGTTACGGGCGCTTATAGTCAGTTGTGGCTAGCCCTGCGCATGACGACGGGATGGGTGAGTGCCTGGGGAGGAGATGACTTAACCACCGGTAAATTTACCGGTAAAGCAGACTTCAGGGAATACGATCAACGAGCGGTTTCTCCAGGTAATTCCCGTACCCAATCTGCTTGGAGAAATTTATATACGGCCATTAGAGCTGCGAATACGGTGCTGGTAAACATCGAGCAGACAAACCTACCTGATCGTACCGAACAAAATCGCTTAACTGGCGAAGCATTCTTCCTCCGTGCATACTGCTATCATCACCTGATCCGGATGTTTGAGGAACTACCGATTATCACCACATTCGCCGTAGATTATGACGTAACCCTAGCTACTAGGGAAGAAGTCTTTCTGCAAATTGAAAGTGATTATGAAAACGCAGCCTCCTTATTACCAGCCGCCAGTAATTTGGGGGCTACCAGACCTAACAGCGGGAGCGCTAAAGCTTTTCTGGCCAGATTGTACCTAGACTGGGCGGGCTTCCCGACTAATAATACGGCGATGTACGCCAAGGCAGCTGCCTCGGCAAAAGAGGTGATTGATAATGCGGCCAACCACGGATTCGCCCTGGCACCTGACATGGCTACCCTCTATACCCTTGCCGGAGCGACGAACACCGAAGGGGTGTACACCGTGGCTCACTGCCAGCCCTGTGGCTTGGGAAATAGGAAAACCGGGAAGTTAGGCTTGCCTGGGGATGTAGGAGGTTGGCAAGAATCATATGCCGAGATCAGGTTTTTTGAAGACATGCCGGATAATTACCGCAAAGAAATTACTTACCATACTAGTATTCCTTTAGATGCATCGGGAATTAGAGCTACTGCTGACCCCACCAACGCGGCAAGAATTCTCCCCTGGACGGAATTCCGAGGGCAACAAACCCCGCTATTTGCTAAAATTATCGGCCCCTGGGAAGACAACATCTTTAACGAATTCCAAACCTCAAGGCCCGACTACATAATGAGGTATGCGGAAGTCTTGCTTACCTACGCCGAGGCATCGGGTCGGGCGGGCGCAGTTTCCGATGGTGCTTGGGAGGCATTAAATATGGTTCGGAGAAGATCCGAAGGACTGCCCGTAGACCAACCGAATAGCAACGTTGATGTAACCGCTGGAGATATCGCGGAGCTTGCCTACCTCGAAAAGAAATGGGAGTTCGCCGGCGAGTACCTACGGTGGTATGACCTGGTCAGGATGCAGCGAGTAGAACAGGCACTAAGTAACAGAACCCCCAGAGTGTCTATCGGTAGCGCCTTCGATGCGGATGGAAACCCCATACCAAGACCCATTACCGAAGCAGCTAACCCAATCACAGGGTCATTAGGAACGGACAACTATTTTGCTCCAATTCCACTCGTAGAACTTGAGCTGCTGCCCGGGCTGGGCGGAAACTAATACCAAGCCTCATTGCACCATACGCTCAATAATCCGGGTGCTGCTTTGCCCCTCCAGGTAGGGCAGGGTGGTTACTTCCCCGCCCCAGGAAAGCACTTCTTGGTAGCCGACGATTTCCTCTACCAGATAATCCCCGCCTTTTACGAGTACATCCGGCTTAAGAGCAGTGATGAGCTCTAGGGGAGTATCTTCCGCAAAAGCAATAACTCCGTCTACGAAAAAGAGGCTGGCCAACAACTGCATGCGGGCAGCCAACGGCATAATGGGACGTTCGGGCCCTTTAAGGCGCTTCACACTTTCGTCAGAGTTAACCCCTACAATCAAGCGTTGCCCTAAGGCAGCCGCTTCGGCCAGGTAAGTGAGGTGGCCGGGGTGAATGAGGTCGAAGACTCCGTTGGTGAAAACAGTCCTCTGGCTGTACGTCCGCCAGCCGCAGCGCCGCCGGGAGAGCTCAATCAGAGAAAGTTGTTTGTCTTTTACTAGCGCTAATTCGGTCATAGAAAGGCGAAGGTAGCCCCCCTTTTCGCTAGCCTGGTAGCCAATTTGAGAAATAGTTGTTTGGCTAACTAAATGCTTGATTTTCAGCGAATTTTCGCTAAAAATTAAATTGCTTAAACTTCGTTCGTAAGCTCTTGACTCCCAGCCTTTCGCAATGTTTCAGGAGCGTGGTAGGTGCACCACGCTCCTGGTTCAGCAACCGTTTAATTTCTTCCCGCCATTACCCCGCCATCGGTGTCCCAAATGGCACCGGTGATCCAATCGGCTTTGTCGGAGAGCAGGAAGAGTATGCTGTGAGCAATATCCTGTGCCGTTCCGTTACGACCAATGGGGTGAAAGGCGTTGAAGTCAACTAGGGCTTCGGTAGCAGCTTCCCGACCGCCAAAAACACCATCATAAACTGGGGTAGCAACCACCGCTGGAGAAACGGCATTTACCCGAATTCCCGCCTCAGCCAATTCCATGGCCAGGTGCTGGGTCAGCGAGTGAAGTCCCGCCTTTTGCATTGAGTAAGCGGAAGACGGGGTAGCTTTCACCGCCTGCCGTGCCCACATGGAGCCCACGTTTACAATGGCGCCTCCTCCAATTGCCACCATTTTACGCGCCGCCGCCTGGGTGATGAAAAAGAAGCCACGGTTAAGATCTAGGTAAGCATCATAATCGGCCTCCGTATGGTCAAGGAAAGGTTTCGGAGCGAAGATGCCAGAAGCATTGACGAGGAAATCAAGTCGATCTAGGGCGTTGAGGGTGGCACCCAGCGCTTTTACCTGAGCAGCGTCCGTAATGTCGACTTGGTGCTTAATCAGATTTGGCGCCTCAGCTACCTTCGCGGGCGAACGCCCTACAACGTGAACGGTCGCCCCCTCGGCAAGTAGAGCCGTTGCCGTAGCGTAGCCAATGCCGCTAGTGCCACCAATTATTAGTGCGGTTTTATTGGAAAAAGTGGACATAGTAATTAGTTATAGACAGATAGGTCTGTCTTGTTGAAAATAAATGATTTTATGATTGGGTTGATCACGATCCCCTGGCTTCTAAGCTAGCAGCGTTTTGCAGATGTTCTTGGCTGCGCCAATGGGCCAGCTATCAGCCTGGAGATAGCTTTCGGATACCGCTCCTTCGTAGAGGAGGTAAATTTGTCGAGCTAAAGCTTGTCGCGCCTCTAGGGCTAGCTTAGGACGATTGTTTGCGACCAACCGCTCAATAAGTCGGACTAGTTGCTGCTTCTGAGACAAGACTTCCTTACGTACGGCGCCATCTACGGTGGGGAGCTCGGAAATCGTTCGCTGTGCCCAGCATCCAGTGAAGTCTTTGGTGTGGTAAAAATCTTCTAAAAAATCAAATAGGGCCAATAGCTGACTTCCGTCCGCTACAACAGCCAGGGCAGCCTTTTCAATACCTTCAATAAAGGCAGCGTGGCGATGCTGTAAATAGGCCAGACACAACTCATCTTTCGAAGAAAAATGGCTGTAAAGCGTCGCCTTGGCAACACCCGCTTCTTTGATTACTTCGTTAATGCCAGTGCTGTTAAACCCCTTTTTATAGAAGAGTTCGGAAGCAGTTTCAATAATATTTGACCTGACAGCAGAAGACTTCATAGCAGTTAAATTTACAAGTAGACAGACTTGTCTGTATGTTGGTTCAATACTGCCCCCTTTTATTTTATCTTTTTGCTTTTGGGGCGCGACCGCCGGTGCATAGAAAATGATTAAGTTAGAATTTGGAAATTTGAAAAATTGCAGATCCCTGATTAGTGATTATTCCAAAATCAAGTACGACTAAGCTACCTGCTAGCCTTAGCTAATTCCCTTTGATGCTATAACGGATTAATCATTTCAAATTTCTTCCTTCAGACTTTATACTTCGTACTTCACTTTGCACCTGCGGCCGCGCCCTAAGAATTCTATTCTGCGTATTTTAACTCCTTCAAGGCAACCAGTTTATATTTTGGGTACGTCCTTAGTATTATCTGGGCAGACACGCATTGTGTTATAGTTACCACAAACCCATTTCCATGAAAAAGCACTACTCAATAATTCTGCTACTGTTGCTTCCGCTTTTTGGGTTTGGCCAGGTGACCTTCAGTGAGCACATCGCACCGATTATTTATAAAAACTGTACTGGTTGTCACCGACCGGGAGAGGTAGCGCCCATTCCATTCACCAACTATGAAGAGGTCAAGAATTGGGCAAACATGATCCAGTACGTAACTGAAATCCGTTATATGCCCCCCTGGCCGCCGAACCGGGAATACAGCAAATTCCTTGGAGAACGCTACCTGACGGATGAAGAACTTCAGTTAATCGCCGATTGGGTTACGGCAGGCACCCCGCAGGGGGACCCGAGCCTGGAACCTCCCCTTCCCACCTTCTCTACGGGCTCTCAGATAGGCCAGCCCGATCTGGTGCTGGAAATGTCAGAGTCTTACGAGATCAGTGGTAATAACCAGGACGATTACCGAGTCTTCGTGCTCCCTACGAACTTTACGGAAGACAAAGAAGTCGCTGCTATTGAATTCCGCCCGGGGAATAATCGAGCCGTCCACCACGTATTGTTCGCCTACGACCTTACGGGGCAGGCCCGCCAACGGGACGCTCAAAGCCCCAATACCTACGGCTATGCTTCTTTTGGCGACTTTGGTATTCCCGGAGCCCGTTACCTTTCCTGGGGCTACGTCCCCGGTGCCTTACCCTTGGTCTTTCCGGAGGGTCTTGGT
>JBCDGT010000327.1:0-4933 GCA_038750915.1 Bacteroidota bacterium | reverse complement strand
GTGGGCGCGTCTCACTTGCCATCATTTTGCCCTTGCTTAACGAATTTAGCCTGCACCCGCGGTCGCGCAAAAAAAGCTTACATAATCATTTTTTTCTCTTATAAGGGTACCTTCGGCTGATGAAACGAGACTTTCTAAAACTAGTGAAAAGCCTGGAGGACGAAGAACTTCGCGAGGAGCTCAAGGTACTTTACGAACGCTTCCCCGCCGTGCGGGAGTACTACCAAATGGAGTTGAGCCCCAACACCCAAAAGCTGTTGGCTAAATACAAGAAGGCAGTACGCAAAGCTTTCTTTCCCAGCCGGGGCAGGCGCATGGGTAAGCGTGGCCGTAGTGAGTCTCGTAAAGCGATCAAGGAGTTCGCCACCATTTCTATTCATTCCCGTGACATCATAGAATTAAAGCTCTACCGTGTAGCAGTAATGATAGAAGCGATTAGCTACTTCCGCGTAGTGAATGAGAGTTTTCACGACTCAATAGTCAAAAGCTTCGCGCAAGTTTGTGCGGAAGCGGAAAAAGAAGTCATGTTGGACACTTTTCGTAGCAACATTACCGAACTGGTGGTGGCCTTCGAGCAAGAAAAGCGCCTCCCCTGGTTTTCACTGGAAGAGACCTACGCAAAATATTGGGAGGAGTAAGAGGCACTTGAAGCTAGTGATGCAGACAAAGTGAAGCCTGCATTGCTACAAAACCTTCTCCAACGCTTAGCCCTCTCCTCCCCGTAACTTTAGCTGGGGCACACCCCCCGCTTCCACCCAGCCATGCCATTCTTCTTGGTACACCATTCCCAGGTATTCCGCAGACAGTTGAAAGGCGGAGTAAAAAGAATCGTTAACGACTTCATCATTTGCGCAGGAGAGCACCGCCATTTGTTTCCCTCGCAACTGGCGTCCCAGGTCTTTACGGCTTTTCAGTAGATCGCTAATCCGATCAAAAAATATTTTCAGTGGCCCGCTCATGGAATACCAATAGACTGGGCTGGCAAAGATGATTTTCTCCCGGGGTAAAATTTCCTCCGTGATTAAGCGGAGGAAGTCATCATCGTCCGGGTATTCCTGCTCGTAGCGGAAAGGGTAAATTTTATAGTTGAGTAGATCTAGTAAATCTGCCTGTTCCTGAGTAGCAAGTAGTTTGGCTACTTGGTGGGTATGGCCGTCGGGGCGGGCGGAGGCTTGGAGGAGGAGGGTGGTCATGCTGGTAAAATTATTCCGACTGCGCTAAAATAATCTCTGCTCTGTTTTCTTTCGCTTGCACGTATTCTAGTGCCTCAATGATTCCTTTGTGGGTGAGGTAAGGAAAGTCATCTAAAATTTCTTCAAACGACATCCCCGCGGCCAAATATCCTAGCAAATCACCAACGGTAAAACGAGTAGCCCCAATACAAGCTTTTCCGAATCTCACCGCCGGATTGACCCGGATTAAGTTGAATTTTCGTTGCTCTCGGGGAGGGAATTCGCCTTTACGGTAGACTTTAATTTTTTCAGCCATAACAGAAATAATCTTGAGGGACTAACTACCTAAATCGAGCAAAAAGTTGCTAAAGAAAAGGTGGTATTTCCTACTGCATTTCACACATCGGATTTTACTATAGAGTGGTCAGAATTTAGTTAAGCTGTGAGCGTTCGGACCAACATTTAGCTAGCGTTTTTTACGCTAGAAATGATTGTTCCGACCGCCTCCACTACCCTAGGTAAAGCGGTCGGAGGGGTAATTTCAGGAACGTTGCGTAGCTAACTTCCTAAAATTCGGCTCCGAACGCTCGTTTAGAGAATTCTGACCACCCTAAACCCTATCCCCAGCTAACCACCAACACCGCCGTTTCCTCCCCAGGCGATTACAGGGTATCCCCTAATATGGAATTATTTACAAAGCGGAAATCGGCGAGGACCTCTGCCATTTAGCAATTTGTAGTAGCTAGTGGTAGCTTCTACGTTTCTGCCCTTCTTCCAGTTCCCTACCACAGAAGACTCCTCCAACTTAATCCCCTAGTGAGCTAGTCCAAAAATTATACAAATTAATGCACACACATTTACCTGATCCTTTGGCAGACAAATCGTTTTCCTGTAAATTTCAGGTAATAAGACGCTAAAAGTGGCAACCTGATCCAAAACGTTATCAACTACCTTAATTAGCTGCTAAGCGACTGTACCCATCTTAGTGATAGTTTGAAGTTATAATCACGACTAGTGATGCTAAGAAGTAAAGTAAAATCCATTAATGCGCAACCTGCCGTAAGTGTAATACCACCCGTCAAATTGTTGAAAGAGCTATAGCTATCAAACCCTGGAAAAAATACCGCCATTACCTAGCTAGAGTGCTGTTCGTTTTGACAGCTCTCCCAGTGGCTTATGGCGTATTTGAATTGGCGCATATACTAAGTCATCACGGAGATGCAGACCATACACTAGCGGGGCATGCGCACGATTCTGGAAGGGTAGCCCACAACCACGATTTACTGCTTAAAGTTCATCTGGCCAGCCATTTAATCTTAGCTGAACACCCTGGCCATCAGACCTCGAATTTTGACGTAAAGCAACACCGTATCCTTCACCGTACTAATGAAGTTAGGCTGAAGTCTATACCTGCTACTTCAAAACGTGGCAACCCTAACTACGAAAAGGCATTCTTGCCTTTTCAGTATGTACGCAAGCTTATTGATCCACCAGACTTGGCCTAGCGAGGACACGGCAGTCGCCCCCCCCAACGACTACCATTCCTTCTAATTGTCGGTTGCTGATCTTACTTGGGCTGCCCGGACGGCAGGCTGGAGTGGATATGCCATTTATCTCGGTACACGGCGCGGTGCTGGGCAGATTATTCGTCTGCGCTACCGACCCGATTCCCTTCTTGGATCAGAGAACCCTCGAAATTCTTCCATCAATAAGCTTTGGCCAGGGCGCTACCCATGAGTTGATCAGTAGCATGCTACGTCCGGCCCACTGCTACGCGAGCACTTAGCGTATGCGGGTGGTACGTCTTTGGCCCAATAGCACCAACTTAATTAAAATGCACTTCACTAAGAATAGAAAGCATCTATTCCTCCTACTCTTTTTTTTAGTGTCTCTGACGGGTTACGGTCAAGACAACGCCACTATAACTGGCACCATCCTCACCAAATCTGGAATAGCCCTAGAAGCCGCCAACGTTGCGCTTGAAGGTACTTCTCGTGGCACGACTACTGACGTAAACGGAGCGTTCAATATCATGGATATTCCGTCAGGCAGTTACAATCTGGTAGTCAGTTCGATTGGCTACGCTACTTACCGACGGCGCATCACCCTCAACGCAGGCGAACGGAAGGTTTTTAACGTTAAACTCGACGCAGCGAATATCGAATTAAACGAAATCTACATCGTAGGAGCCGCTCTGGACCCCGCCAACCGAACCATCACGGTCAACGAGATCGGACAGGATGAGATACAATTACTTAATGCCGATCTACCGATTCGTATCATTGAACAAATACCGGGCGTGGAACTTTCGGCGTATAGCCAAGGGGGTGTAGCCGATCAATTTTCCATCCGGGGCTTTGGTGGTGCTGGCCACGAAGGGCAAGCTGGCGTACAGATAGACGGGGTATCCCTTAATGAAGCGGAGGGGCACTCCGATGGTTACGCGGACCTCAACGTACTTATTCCACTCAACCTCGAAAGCGTGAAAGTGTATAAGGGGCCCTCTTCTGCCTTATACGGCCGTTTTGCCGAGGGCGGCACCCTTGCGCTAGAAACCCGTAAAGGTGGCAACTACCAGGATGTTAGCCTGAGCGTAGGCGCTTTTAATACGTTAAACGCCCAATTTGCCCTCGGTAAGGAAACCTTGCTAAAAAAATCGGGCCGACAGCTCTACACCAATCTTGCGCTCCAACTATTCCAATCTGATGGCTACGCTGAAAACTCCCATCAATTAAGAGGAAACGTTACCGGACGTGTCGGGTACGAGATTTCCGACAAGACAGATATTGCCCTGTCACTCCGTGGCCACTCCAGCGAATGGGATGCGGCTGGCTACATCTCTCGCGACCAGGTAGAAGACCGGGATCGCAGAAGGCTCCAAGACGCCAACGCCGAAGATGATGGTGGTGCCAAGGAGTTTTACTCCCAGCGATTAGACATCAACCACAACTTTAGCGACAACCTCCGGATGCTCGTATTTGGTTATGCCGTTCAGCAGGACTTTACGCGATTCGCCAAATTTGGCTTTTCGCCCGGAGGCCAGACCGAGCGTTTTAACACGCGCGACGTTTACGCATTCGGCGCCAACCTCAACGGCCGTAGCCTGCTCGGCTCGATTGACGTCAACTGGATTGCGGGTACGGAATACTACAGCGAAAGCACGGACCGGATGCGCTGGAACTCGAGCAATCGCGTACGGGGAGATCTGTTCCTAGATCGGCAATTCGACGTACAGACAGCCTCCGTATTCGGCCAAGCAGAATTGGACATTAGCCAGTATCTGCGCCTCTCCCTCGGACTGCGCTACGATCAGTATTTCGGTTCTTTCACCAATAGTGACCCGGACATCAATCCTTTTAACCTCGACATGAGTACGCTGTCGAACCTGAGCCCCAAAATTGGAGTTAGGTCCACGATCGCTGAAGGTCTTGATTTACGGGCCAGCTTATCTCAAGGCTTTACCCTACCGAACAGCACCTTGAAATATGAGCCCGACAGTGATCTTGCCCCCTCCGTCCTTTGGCAATATGAACTTGGGGCCAGCTACACTGCCACCAGTTGGCTGTCACTCGACGTCGTGGGGTGGCTGCTAAATACTTCCAATGAGATTTTCGAAAATCCTCCCGGATCCGGAGACTTCGTCAATATCGGGGAAACGTCGCGCCGGGGTATTGAATCTGAGGTCGTCATCACTCCAGTGGAAGGGCTACGAATAAGGGGAACTTACGCTTTCACAGATACCGAAATTCAAAATAATCCGG
>JBCDGT010000326.1:0-4939 GCA_038750915.1 Bacteroidota bacterium | reverse complement strand
TTTTGATCCATTAAGCGCGCAAAATAAGGGACATCATGCCGGAAGTCTCTTAAGATGGCTTAAGAAATGTCGCCGGACGAAACTATCTCTTATTTCTTTTTCCACGGAGACTACTCAACGATTCGGGGGTAATCCCCAGGTAAGAAGCGATCATCTTTTGCGGAACACGCTGGGCGATGTTAGGATAGGTCGCCAAAAAATGCTCGTACCGCACGGTTGCCGAAGCACTCATCAGCAGAATGATCCGATTTTGTAGGACCCGGACCCGCTTGATTAATTTAGGATAGTCGTGGATTCCTTGCGCACTTTTGGGGATCTTGATAACAGTCGCACCCTCGACTGCAGAGATGAATAGTTGGCAACGCTCCCGCGGTAATGCACTGTCGCCAATGATCCATCCTTCGGGTGCAAACATAAAGATGTGCTCCTTACCTTTTTTGTCGATGGAATAGCTCCGTAATAATCCTTTTTTTACGTGATACACGTAGTCGTGGATTTCTCCCGCTCGCTGGAAAATATGTCCCTTGTTTACCTCCACCCTAGAGGGCTTTTCTGCTGTCATTGTTGTTGATTTGTTGTATTCTACGTTGGTGCCCGCCCTGGCCGGGGTAAGTTCCGTCAACTTCGGGCTCCAGAGCCTAAATGAACCCAAGCCGAAAGCTGAATAAGTTCTCTTCTTCGTTAAAGGAGTAGCAAGGCCGTAACGTAGCCAACTACCGTTACAAGAGAACCGACTGAATCACTCCAACAAGAAAGGTGAGGACGGAAATGGAAAAGCCGGCCATGAAGGCGAGATACGCCAGTTCGATGCGCGTAAACGATTTTAATTGTTGCTGTTCGAAGAGGTACATGGTACGAACTTGGTTGCCAATCTGCAGGCTTTGGTTATTTACTACCCGCTCGAAGGCCGCTTGATATTCTTCCAGGCTAATTTTTGCGTGCGCGCCTAACACGAACATACTTTCCTCCGGCTTGGCGTATTCACGTTTAATTTTCTGGGAGCTGCGGAGCAACGAAAAAACGTGCGGCCGCGAAGCGTTTATAGCCAGCATGAGGGAGCTGAAGGAGGCCATGATCATCACGATTCCGATAAAAACTCCGTACTGAATTTCGGCTACGTACTGAAAGAAAATTAAAATGGCGGAGACGATGGTCGAATTCACGCGAATCATGATCGCTGCTTTGCGGTCGATCACGTTGATGGCGTTGACGTATAATTTGTTCTGATTGCGTAAAAAAGTGGACAGGGACTTCCGGGGCTCCGTAGCGGTATCGAATTGTTGCAGTGTAGCGGCGGCTTCCGCTTTTCTAGCGGCCTTAGCTGCTTCCTTTTTTTGGCGTTTGCTAGTTTTTTCTTCCAGCTTGGTTACTCGCGCGGACAACTCCCGGAGCACTTGGTTTTCGGGTTGGGCAACGTCGGACATAGCGGTAATTTTGGGGTAACTACTCGGATAAGGTACGGTAATTCCGTGATAAGTAAACAACTGTATAATTGAGCTGGTGCCAAACTCAACCCTGCACCTGCGGCCGCGCCCAAAAAACGTACCTCACGGCTCCGTTCTGCGCAACCAAGTGACGCCCCCGGCTAGGAGGAGTAACACCTTACTGACTTCCAGGACAATGTAGAGAAGATGGTGATAAGTGCTCGGCACCTCCCGGCCCGCTAGGATTAATTCCGCCCGCGCGTCCATTACCGGCAACAGCCAGGCAGTCTGCAACAGCAATACCAAAAAGACGAGCGGGTACGAAAAGTTAGCCCGCCAGGAGACTTTGCCCAATACCAGGCTCACCGCGAGCGTCACCGCAAAAACGATTTCGATTTTGTTCAGGACCCCGAAAACCAACCGCCCGATACCCAGCCCCAGGGTAATATCTGGTGCCTGGAACTTCAAAGGAGCTTCGAGAAAGGATACCCCCAGCACCATGCCCGTCCAGACGAAAGTAATGATCACCGGCAAGATGCGTAGCATACCGTTCTGCATGCGTGGAAGATACGGTTTACCGCCTTCCTACTCTACCATAGTACCACACAAAGCGATAAACGTGCACAGTATCAAGAGCTTGTTATCTAGTCTACATCCTCCGCCACCATCCGTAAAAACCACCACACCAACAGCGCTGACTCTCCCTGATAATCCACGGGGCGGAGCTGCTCCTGGTAGCGCTCCATGACGAGTTCGTCCTTGAGTAGAAAAGGCCGAAGGGTTGGTAAGAGCTTCATGAAGCGGGGCAGATCCGAGGAAGGTGGTACCGTTTTAGCTCCCAGTTCCGTACAAGCTTTTTGTAGTACTTCGGTAGAGTAGGGAGCATAGACTTCGGGATACTGACCACTCAGATAAAGGCTGGCCATATTGTAGTCGTCGTGATGGTAATGACTGGGTGTTCGGTCCTTGGGGTGTTGGTCGCGGAAACGATTGAATAATTCGTTGACGTAAAAACCAAAGCGCTGGACGCGGCCGTCTAGGTCACGGTCTTCACTGAAAAGATCCCGGAATGCCTCCCGCACGAATTCGGGCTCCCAGCGCATGAGGGTAAGCATGGCACGTTTGGGGTCGTAGCCGCCGCGGCGGTAGTGGCGGCGGTTGGTTTTGCTGTCGAGCGCCTGATCATAACTAGCGGCCAGGTCTTTGGCTTCGACATTGAAGTGGGTTTGCCAATTTTGTTGGGTCTCCCAAATCGGGAGGTGAACGTGGGCTTCTTCAGTGAGCATCCAATCACGGAATTGTTCGACGGCGGCGGTTATTTTAGGTACCTGCATAAGAGTAGAGCTGGGGTAAGCAAAGCACAATGGAATAAGCTGCGGCAAAATAAGTTACTTTGCGGGGTGATCACGCATTACGATGGTTCGGATAAAAGATTAGCGGAACTTTACGCTACTTATCGGGAATTTCACTTGCTCGTTGATTCCCGGCGGCTGGTCGACCCCACCATCACGCTATTCTTTGCTTTGCCGGGCCAGCGAACGGACGGACACGCTTTTATTTCGGACCTTCTGTTACGCGGTGTACGTCATTTTGTGGTTAAGGAGGTGGCGCGCCCGCAGGTGGATACCGAGCTCGCCGAGCGTGGGCAAGCATGGCTAGAGGAGTATCCCGAGGCTCAGTTTATTGTTGCCCCTCAACCACTTATCGTGCTTCAGGAATTGGCGGCCCATCATCGTCGGCAATTCACCATCCCCGTCTTAGCGATTACGGGCAGCAATGGCAAGACCATCGTAAAAGATTGGCTCACCGAGATGCTGAGCCGCCAATTCCGGGTTTGTGCCAGCCCGCGGTCCTTTAACTCTCAGATTGGGGTTCCTCTTTCGGTTTGGGGCCTGCGTTCCGAACACGACTTAGCTATCTTCGAAGCTGGGGTAAGCGAAAGTGGAGAAATGGCGGCCTTGGCTAAGATCCTCCAACCTACCTGTGGTGTATTCACGATGCTCGGAGCAGCCCACGCCGCTGGTTTTGCTTCGGAGGAGGCAAAGCACCGGGAAAAAATACGACTCTTTGCTGGGGCGGATTGGGTGATCGTTCCAGCTAAGGATGCTGCTACGATTAAAAAACTAGCAGCGCTCAGGATAAGTGCCGTTACTCACCATCCCAAAGAAGACCATCAACTGGTGGTGGGAGCAGCTACCTTGCCCCTCACCTTCCCCCAACTACCTTCTACCTACTTGGAGAACGCCCACTCTGCTGCCGCTGCCGCCTACAGGCTGGGCTTGGAGTTGCGGCAACTCCAAGTCGCGATTAAAGCGCTACACCCGCTGAGCAACCGATTAGAAGTAAGGGAAAGCCGGGATGGTGGCCTCGTGATCAACGATAGCTATAGCAATGATTTTACAGCCTTACGCGCTGCCCTGGAATTTGCTATGATGCAGGACCCTCGGCGGATTGTTACCTTGATTCTAGGCACCATTCAGCCTGCTTCTTCATCCGGCCCCAGCACCAGCGGCCGCGCCCAAATGGATGTGCTACTGCGTCTTTTTGCGGATACCGGCGTCGCCCGCTTACTTACCGTTGGCAATGCCCTGCCGTCGATTCCCAATTCCAAAAATTTTGCTTCTCCGGAGGCTTTATTAGCCGCCTTACCCCGCCTAAATTTTGACAAGGAAACGATCCTGGTAAAGGGGGCAAGCTACGAACGTCTCGAACGAGTGGCTACTGCCCTAAGTCGGCAGCACCACCGCACACTCTTACGACTAGATTTGGGTGCTCTGCGCCACAACTTTTTGGTTTACCAGCAGGCGACCTCTGCGGAGATGATCGTGATGGTCAAGGCAAGTGCCTACGGTGGTGGAGCGCTGCCCGTAGCCCGTACCCTGGCGGCAGCTGGGGCGAGGTACTTGGCCGTTGCCTATCCCGATGAAGGGGTAGAGTTGCGCCAGGGCGGACTGCGACTTCCCATCATGGTCCTGAACGCAGCGCCGGATAGTTTTTCGCTTCTGGCGGAGCATAGCTTGGAGCCGGTGGTGTTTGACTTAGCCGGCTTGCAAAGTGCTCGAAAAGCCAACTTACGTTGCCATTTGGAAATTGATTCCGGAATGGGGCGCCTGGGTTTTGCTCAAAGTGAGGTGACCACGTTGGCCGCAGCACTAGCCACCGGTCAGTTTGCTCAGTCGATTGCCTCCATCTTTACCCACCTGGCGGCCAGTGAGGCAGCTGGGCATGATCCATTTACCCGCGATCAAGCCCATCTTTTTGGGACGGCCTATAAAGTGCTTGCCCAACACCTTCCAGTCCCGCCACCCCGACACGTACTTAATACGAACGGTATAACCCGCTTTCCTGAACATGCCTACGAAATGGTACGACTGGGTATCGGCCTTTATGGCGTTGGTGACCTCGAACGTGCCGACCAGTTGCAGCCCGTATTGAGGTTTGTTACCCGGATAACCCAGGTGTATCGCCGTCCTGCTGGCACTACGGTGGGTTATAATCGCCGTGGCCAGTTGAAG
>JBCDGT010000325.1:0-4952 GCA_038750915.1 Bacteroidota bacterium | reverse complement strand
GGCTTAGGCCGACGTAAGTAAGAGCGGCACCACTAAAGCCTTCTTCTCCTAGCAACCAAGCTTCGGCGGCAAAGGTGGAAAAAGTGGAAAAACCACCGCAGAAACCAGTCATCAACAAAAGCTGGTAGGGGCGACCTAAGGCTTCTCGACTCACGTACCCCAGTAAGCCACCTAGTAGGAGACAAGCTAAGAAGTTCGCTAGTAAAGTGGGCCAAGGCATTTGGCCAGCGCTTAGTTCCGGACTGGGCAGCAGGCGTGCTAATCCATAGCGAGCCAGGCTGCCGAGTCCACCTCCCACAAAGACCAAAAGGTAATTCACAGGCTTTTTTCCAATTCTTTCTCGGTGGCCTCCTGGCTCGGAGCAGCCATGGAAGCCCCGGAAATTATTTGGGCATTAATTTTACGGACGTTCCGGTGGAGGAAGAAGGCCATCAAGAGGGCCAGTCCGATCTCTAGAGCTAGGAGATAGTGTAGGCCTATTTCACGATCGAGGTAAAACATCAAACTAACGAAGAGTAGGTTGGTAATACCCAAAATTGTGGTGGCTTCCATATGACTGAATCCAGAATCGATCAGCAAGTGATGAATATGTCGTCGGTCGGGTCGCAGTGGACTTTGCCCGCGGAGAATGCGGGTGGTAAATACCCGGATGGTATCGAATAGGGGGATAATAAGAATACCCACAACCACTGCGATGGGGTTAGCGAAGCGATACTGGGAAGGAAAGCTGGCCGTAGCGTTGATGTCAATGAATTTAATGGCCATCACGCCCAGTAGTAAGCCCACAACTAGGGCGCCAGTATCTCCCATGAAGGTGCGGGCGGGAGAAACGTTAAAGCGCAAAAAGGCGATTAAACTGCCTGCGGTAGTCATGCAGAGGACGCCCAAATAGAATTGATCAACCATGAAAAACCAAACGCCAAAGGAAAGGCTGGCGATAGTACCAACGGTGCCGGAAAGACCGTTGATGCCGTCAATTAGATTAAAGGCGTTGGTAATAACCAGTAAGGTGAAACCGGAGATGACTAAGCACAACCATTGAGGGAAACTGCCGTCGACACCTAGTAAGCCATACATGCCGGAAAGTTGAACTTCCCCCCGGGTAATCAAAATACTGATCGCGATACAGAGCCCGACCATTTTGTGTAGCGGAGAAAGGCTTTCGATGTCGTCTTTTACCCCCACGAGGAACACCAGCACCATAGCGCTGAGGATGAACTGCATCTCGGCCCACTCGTCGAAAGGAGTCATGAGTAGACTCGTGAAAATAATCCCGATAAAAATAGGTATTCCCCCAATGCAAGGTGTCGAAGTTTTGTGGCTACTTCTGGCAATAGGGTCGGCTACAAATCCTTTGTCTTGGGCAATGCGAATAACGGATGGCATAATCGCGAATACCAACGCGAAGGACATTAAAAAGCTAAGGACAAGGGTAAGCATTTCAGGGATGTATGATGGGGGTGGCTCAAACAGTTTTTCACGAGATACGCCAAAGATAATAATTACGGGCCTAAAATAGCTGCTCCCAATCTGCTTTGTTAGGGTAAACGACCTCACTCAGGAACAGCCCCGCTGCTGGGGCGCTCCAGGGCTTTGGTAAGCGCTTTTGCTTTTCTAGGGCCATTTGGACTTCCTCTAAGGCCAGCTTACCTTCTCCTACTCGCAAGCACATCCCCACAATAAGACGAACCATGCCGCGCAGAAAACGATTTGCCCGGATGTGAAAGACCCACTCTTTGGTACCAAAATCCCACCTGCTTTCCGTAAGCGTACATTTCATGGTATGAGCGTCCGAATTCGTTTTACAGAAAGGGGCGAAATCTTCATAGGACAAGAGTAACCGCGCTGCTTCCTGCATGGCTGCTTGATCGGCTTGCCGAAACTGAGGGAGACTGGCTACGGTATTCTGGCGGAAGGGGTCTTTTTTAAGGCTGATCCGGTAAGTGTACCCTCGTCCAGTAGCGTGGAAGCGAGCGTGAAAACCCGTAGGAACTTGGTAAAGGCCTAGGAGGCTGATGTCATCGGCTACGTACCGATTATAGCGGCGCAGGAAGGCTGGTGGGAAGCTGTCGGCAAAGTCAAAATGAGTCACGTAGTAGCTAGCGTGAACCCCCGTATCTGTGCGCCCACAACCAACGATCTTAATTGGGCTGCCCAGGATTGTACTCAGCGCGGTATCGACAGTTTCTTCGACGCTCAGCGCGTTGGGTTGGCGCTGCCATCCTGCGTAATTCGTGCCGTTGTAGGCCAGTTCCATCAGGTACCGCTGTGTCACCCCAAAGGTTTTTTCTTAGACTTGGTCACGAAAGGTGGATTGAGGTAGAAAGGCTCGTAAGCGGCAATATCAACCACGCGTGACCAGTTGGGCGCGGCCGCAGGTGCGAGCAAATGAATAGCGGAGCAATGTTCGGGGCCGGCACAACCGAGTACTTCTCCGTCGTTGTTGGGGAGGTGGTCCCAAACCCGTTGCTGCCCGGGGCCACAAACCCGGAAATAAGCAGTTTGAGCCGCAGCAATTAGACGATCCAACCAATCGGGTTCCGTCAGGCGGATATTTTGTGGGCCTAGGAAAAGGGGATCAAGATGGCCCAGCCCTTGCTTGCCGAACACCTCGCTTTGCACCTGCGGCCGCGCCCCCTCTGGCATAAAAAACTGACCGTAAACTTCTCCTCTTCGGGAATTGATTACCGCTAGCGTTGCTTCCGAGTGGGGCTTTGCCGCCAGCATTAGGGCGGCTAGGGTAGGCACTACTCGTAGAGACAAACCCGGTAGGGCGAGGCATAAGCCCTTAGCCGTGGCGGCACCTACCCGCAAGCTGGTGTAGCTGCCTGGCCCATCGCTGAGCACCACTTCACTTAGCTCCGTCAGTTTGGTATCTGCTTGTTGCATTACCTCTTGGATGAAGAGGGTTAGGTGGCTGGCGTGCAGGTGTGGCTCCGTTGCGGTTTGCTCGGCTAGTATTTTGCCATCCCGAGCCAGTGCGACGGAACAAACATCAGTAGCCGTTTCCAGGAGTAATCGTACCAAGTTGTTGGTTTGTACCCTTACTTAAGCAGCTCGGTGGGTGACCAAAAAAGCTCGGCGAAGTTAACCACCTTGTCATTAACAACGGTAACACCCTCGGCTTCGAGCCGTTCCTGCATGAGCGTAGGCGTAGCAAAATTATTGCGCCCACTTAATTCTCCCTTGCGATTGACAACTCGATGCGCCGGCACCTCGTCTCCCGGTAAACATTTATTCATTGCCCAGCCAGCCATGCGTGCACTGCCTAAGGTAAGGAAATCGGCAATCGCTCCGTAGGTAGTTACCCGCCCCTTAGGAATCATCCGGGCCACATCGTGTACGTCTTGGATATACTGAGTCATGGTGGTTGGGCGGCCTAATGGCCTTTTAGACGCTGTGCTTTTAGGTGAAGCGATGCTTCTTTTAGGCAGAACGGTTGTTGATGAGGTACTGCGGGAAAACTAAAAGTTGACACCGCCACGTCTAGAAGCGCAGCGTCCTAAAAGCGCCTAGCGCGTCTAGCCACCCCCTGCGCTTAGCGCAGAATCTCCACTGCTTGCTTTTTATCGCGTTCGGAACGGGGTAGGGTGCCGAAAACGTAATCCCATAAAGGTTGAGATACACCGAAGAGGATTTCATCTTCGCTGTAGTGGTGGATGGAATGGTTGATCCAGAGCGCTTTGAGGAAATTCTTGGGTGGAGGGTACATGTGTACCGTGTAATGAACGGATAGGTACATGGCGTAACCAGTAACGAAGCCAGCCAGATAAGCAAACGAATACTGTCCCAACACCAACTCGAAAAGGAAGAGGAGAATGGTGGCAATAATCACCGCCAGAATGGGGGGCATGGCCAGTCGGCGTTTGTCTTTAGGATAGTCGTGGTGAAAACCGTGCATATTGTAGGTCACCTCCTTATACTTGTCCGAAGCTCCGTGGGGAGGATGGTATATCCAGCGATGGACAACGTACTCGGTGAAGGTGAAGCCCAAGGTGCCCGCTAGGAAAAGGCCGATGACGATCAGAACCGCAATATCCGTCTTTAGTTCCGTGTACACCAGCAAGCCGATGGCGTAGAGTAGGAAGATAATGATCGGGGTAGCGATATGGGTTTGGGTGAGGCGGTTCAGGAACTTATTCTTGAACATTGGTGGTGCCTCTCCATTAGATTTAAACTTGGTGGATTGAGATTTCATAAGGCAAATGGCTCCTTTCGGTAAATCAAAAACGGATAATAATCTTAAAACGCCATGACCATTAGGCCAGTTTGAGACGCTCCTTTATTTTTCGGCCGTACATTCGCTTGTACACGCGGTACATACGTTGTAGGTGTTTAACGCTGTAGGACGCGGGCTCTCCGTTCGGGCGCAGGTACCCCTGCTCCTTCATCCATTCGTCGTTGAATACTTTGCCGAGATACCGGCTACCATGATCGGGGAACAGAACGACCACAACGTCGTCGGCGGTAAGTTGTTTACGGATGGCGAAGACGGCTTCCAGGGCTGCCCCGGCACTATAGCCCAGTAGCATTCCCTCCCTTCGGGCCAATTCCCGGACCCTTAGTGCGGCGGCGCGGTCGCCTACTTTGATAAACTCATCGATCAGATCGAAGGCTACATTATCGGGAATAATTGTTTTGCCGAGGCCTTCCACTTTCCAACTGAAGATTTCGTCGGTGTCAAAAACGCCGGTTTGCCAGTACTTCTTGAGGACAGAACCGTAAGCATCAACGCCAACGATGGTAACGTCTTCATTACGCTCTTTGAGGTAGCGGGCAGTACCGGACAGGGTGCCGCCGGTTCCCGCACAACAGACGTAGTGGGTCACTTTACCTTCCGTATCGTCCCAGATTTCCGGACCAGTACTGTGGTAGTGAGCACCGCTATTATCCAGGTTCCAGTTCTGGCGCAGGTAGAAGCTATTGGGAATGTCGGCGGCCAGGCGCTCGGC
>JBCDGT010000324.1:0-4961 GCA_038750915.1 Bacteroidota bacterium | reverse complement strand
TTCCGTGGTGCCACCTTTGCTGGAAACACGTTGGATCCAGTCGGCACAAGTCAAGTCGTTTTTCATCTGTAGCTCTACGGCCCCCCGAAAGGTTTGGGCCACCAGTAATTCTGCCTGACTGGCACTGAAACCCATTTCTGCCGCAACCTCGATCATGGCCTGCATGAAGTAGAGCACATAGGCCGGGCCACTGCCAGAGATAGCCGTGGTCGCATCAATAGCGTGTTCGTCCGCTACGTAAATGGCTTTACCCGTAGTATTGAGCAGGTTTTGTACTAAGACCAGCTCAATACGGGTAACCGCGTCAGAGGCCGTGTAACTTGTCATCCCTAGGCCTATTTGTGCCGGGAGGTTGGGCATGGCCCTAATCACCTTTTCAACTCCTAAGCCCTCTTGGATGGTTTTGATCGTTACGCCGGCCATGATGGACAAATACACCTGTTGGGGGTCGGTAGCTGGGCGCAGCGTAGTGAAGAGTGCTGCACTGTCTTGTGGCTTCACGGCTAAAATGATCAAGTCGGCTACGTCCAGACACTCAGCCGGATCGGTATGAATTATCCCGATTTTTTCTCCGCGTAATTTTTCGGCTTGTTCGGGGCTGCGTTCTAATACCATCAAGTCTTCGGGCTGCACGAGGTGAGCACGTAGTAAGCTACGTGCGTACGTCTTTCCCATGTTTCCACCACCGATGATTAATATTTTCATACCGTTCTTTAAGCTTGTTGAGCGAAGGCGTAAAGCTACGACCGTAGGAAGGAATTATCGAAAGGTGAACTATGCGCTTAGCTTTGCGGTTAGTTCAGGACTTAGGACGTTAATTATGTTGTAACGAATAAGTATTTCCCCGCAGTAAATACAAATCCTCAATCATTGTATTTAAGGCTGTTGACATCATACTATTGCCAAGTACTTTTTTATGAGTTCTATTGAAGAAGCAATTCAACAATCCCGCTTTAAATCATCCAACCATCGGGCCCAGGTAAACATAATTTACACGGCATCTTGGATTAATCAGCAGACGATGAAAGCACTAAAGCCGTTTGATCTAAGTCTGCAGCAGTTCAATATCCTGCGGATCTTACGAGGAAGAGGAGATCAACCGTCCACCGTGAAGCTGTTAACCGAACGCATGCTAGATAAAATGAGCAACGCCAGCCGGCTGGTGGATAAGTTGAAAAGCAAAGGATACGTTGAGCGTAAGCAATGTCCTACTGATCGACGTCGAGTAGATATCATCATCACTCAAGAAGGCCTAGACACGATTGAAAAAGCTAGTACTGCGGTAGAAAATATGCGAAATATTGCTTTCGATAACCTTAGTGATGAGGAGGCGGATGCCCTGAGCCATTTATTGGATAAATTACGGGGGTAGGGAACCGGTAGTTGGTAATTATTGGATGGCTGGAAAGGAGCTTTTGCGTAGCTTACGCAAAAAGACTCGGTAACATGCGCACCATTTTTGTTCTACTAACTATTCTTTTTTTTGTACTTCCAGCGGGGAATATTTTCAGGGCTAACGGGCTAAACGCCCAAATTCGTTTAACCATCAGTGAAGATGGGACCCACTTAAGGCATGAAAATGGAGGCCAGCCATTCTTTTATTTGGGCGATACAGCTTGGGAACTCTTACACCGCTGTACGGAGCAAGAAATAAGGAAGTACCTAACTGACCGAGCGAGCAAGGGGTTCAACGTCATTCAGTGTGTCGTACTTGCGGAACTGGAAGGGCTAACCGTGCCGAATACGGAGGGTGATTTACCGCTGAGGAACCTAGATCCTGCCCAGCCAAATGAAGCTTACTTCCTACACGTAGACAAAGCGGTTCGCATGGCGGATAGCCTAGGAATCTTCCTGGGTTTATTACCTACCTGGGGAGATAAATTCAACCTGAAGTGGGGCGTTGGACCAGAGGTGTTCACTCCGGTAAATGCGGAAACCTACGCTAATTTTTTAGGACTGCGCTACCGAAAAAACAATATCATCTGGATTCTTGGCGGCGACCGTAATCCCGAAGAGGCAGAAGATTTTGCCATCACCCGTGCTATGGCCAAAGGCTTACGGTCGGCAATAGAAGACCAGCAACTGATCACCTATCACCCGCAAGGAGGGTCTAAATCGTCGGACTTTTTCGCCACGGACGATTGGATCGACTTCCATATGTTTCAAACCGGACACGGTCGCCTGAACGATAAAGCCAACTACGATTTTCCCCGGGAGGTAAAGGAGAAGGTGCCTAGCAAGCCAGTCATTAACGGAGAGCCAGCCTACGAAGACCACCCGGTTAATTGGCGGGGTGTCAACGGCTGGTTTGATGATTTTGATAGTCGGCAAGCGGCCTGGTGGTCAGTACTTGCGGGTACCGCTGGTCACACCTTCGGCAACCATAATATTTGGCAAATGTGGCGCTCCGGCCGCGATCCCATCAGCATAGCCCGCACCGATTGGTACGAAGCACTTCACTATCCCGGAGCTGCTCAGATTGGACATTTAGGGAGACTTATGGCTTCATTACCGTACTGGACCCTTACTCCCGATTTCAATCTTCTCGAGGGAGCACCGAATAGTTCCGGAAGAGAGGTGCTGGTTACCCGTACGGAGACGCGTGATCTCATCCTTGCTTACACTCCTTATGGCGACGAACTGAGGGTAGCCAGGGAAAGGGTGCCACCCAACGTGGTCTGTTCTTGGTTTAATCCCCGTACGGGAAAGACCATCCCTTTTACTGCCAAACAAGACGATGACTGGCTGTATTTTGATCCGCCTTTCGATCCTCAGAGGGGAAATGACTGGGTGCTGGTGGTACGGCGGTTTTGGGATTAATGGCGTATTAATAGGGTAGCGGAAATTAGAAAGTAGGAGAATGAGTAGACCGTGTGCATTCTATTCATTCTCCTATATCCCAATTATTTTAATCGAGTCCGAGGATTTTCCGGTTTGTCTCCGCGTCGGTACCCGCATCGGCGAAATCGTCGAAGGCGCGTTCAGTGACTTCAATGATGTGTTCGGCGATGAAGGGCGCACCTTCGGCCGCGCCCTGGGCGCTAGACTTGATGGCACACTCCCATTCCAGCACCGCCCAGCCATCGTAGTTGTACTGGCTAAGTTTGCTGAAAATGGCTTTGAAGTCAACCTGACCGTCGCCGAGGCTGCGGAAGCGGCCGGCGCGGTCGGCCCAACCTGCGTAACCAGAGTAGACGCCCTGGCGGCCGGTAGGATTGAACTCGGCGTCTTTCACGTGGAAGGCGCAGATGCGCTCGTGGTAAATGTCGATGAACTCCAGGTAATCGAGGGCTTGAAGGACGAAATGACTGGGATCGTAATTGATCTGGGCGCGCGGGTGTCCATCAACTGCTTCGACGAAGCGTTCGAAGCTAGTGCCATCGAAGAGGTCTTCGCCGGGGTGAAGTTCGTAGCCAACGTCGACGCCGCACTCGTCGAAGACGTCGAGAATGGGTTTCCAGCGTTTACCGAGTTCACCAAAAGCTTCTTCCACAAGCCCAGCAGGGCGTTGAGGCCAGGGGTAGAGGTAGGGCCATAATAAGGCACCGGGGAAACTAGGGTGGGCGGTAAGGCCAAGATTCTGGCTCGCCTTAGCGTTCCATTTCATCTGCTGTACGGCCCATTCCTGAGTCGCTTTGGCGTTACCGGCCACCTCTTTAGGGGCAAATCCTTCGTACATCTTGGCGTAGGCCGGGTGTACGGCGACCAGTTGGCCCTGAAGGTGGCTAGCTAGTTCGGTTATCGTCAGGCCGTGTTCCCCTATCTTTCCTTTGAGTTCGTCGCAGTACGTTTTAGATTCGGCGGCTTTTTCGAGGTCCATCAACCGGCTGTCCCAACTTGGAATCTGGATGCCTTTGTAGCCAAGGTCGGCCATGTACTTACAAATGTCATCAAGATTGTTAAAGGGAGGTTCGTCGCCCATGAATTGTGCTAGGAAAATGGCGGGGCCTTGGATGCTGGTCATGATTCGTCTGTTAGTCTGTTGGTACTTTGGTCTATTTTGAAGGAGTGAACCTACCGGTCTACTCCGTGCTATTGCTTGATCGTGGCTGCCAAGATAAAAAAATGCCGGGAGGCCGCCTTATAAATCTTTCGTAGTGCGAGTCTGCTTTTTTACGACTTCCGCAAATCGCCGGTGCCCGAGTAAATAGTAGTGCAAAATGATGCTATCGGCCACTCGGCCAATTTCGGTACGGTCTTTTCCAATGCGTGCTGCGTCGAGTTGTCGTTTACGTTTTATGCGCCTGCGTAGCCACAGTGGCACGTGAAAGTAAAAATGGAAGTGGGCCTGTATGATGGAGCGGATGTGGCTTATATTACCCTGACTGAGAAAAAGCAGACCCGCTAGGCCATCGAGCAGAAGGCGGGTAGGAAGCCACCAGACTAAACGGGCGACGGGTTCATTTTTAAAGCTGGTCGTGAGGGTGTTACGGAAATTTAGATACGTTTTGTGTGGCGTGTTGTAGGAGAGGGTTCCGCCGCCGACGTGGAAGACGGTCGCCTTAGGCTCCGCCAGGATGCGGTAACCAGCCCGTTTCATCCGCCAGCATAGATCGATTTCTTCTGCGTGGGCAAAGTACTCGGGCTCAAAGCCACCAAGGGCGTGGAAGAGATCTGCCCGGCAGAAGAAGGCCGCTCCCGAGGCCCAGAATACCTCCTTTTGTCCGTCATACTGTCCTTCATCCCGTTCCGTATGGTGAAATAGGCGACCACGGCAAAAAGGGTAGCCTAGATAATCCAAATAGCCGCCGGCAGCACCGGCGTACTCAAATGCGTCGGGATTTCCTTCCGCCATAATCTTTGGCTGCACGGCCCCCGTACTTGGCTCGCGAAACAAAGGAATAATGGTATCAATCCAGCCAGGGGTAACCCGCACGTCACTGTTTAGTAAGACGTAGATATCTGCCTCTACTTGCTGCATGGCCATGTTGTAGCCGTGGTCGCCTATTTCACCATACGGA
>JBCDGT010000323.1:0-4965 GCA_038750915.1 Bacteroidota bacterium | reverse complement strand
TGGAAATTAGCCTGAAAGTTAGCCATTAATAGGGCGGCGCTAACCCCTTTTCCCGTGAAGTCGCCGATGCAGAATACCAGTTTTCCGTCTTCGAATTCTTTATAGTCAAGGTAGTCTCCGCCGACCCCTAGTTTTGGTTTATAAATGGTACTGATCTCGTATTGGTCGCGATGCGGGAAGTGCTCAGGAATAAGCATCTGTTGCACTTTGGCACCCAGGTCAAGATCGGCTTCGAGACGCTCTTGCTCTAACTGACGGCGGAAAAGCCGTTTGTTTTCGATGGCAACCGCAATGACGTTAGTAATGGTCGTGATGATTTGGATCCGCTCAAACATATCTTCTTCTTCCTCGAAGGTACCGATGAGAATGTAGGCAATCGGGCGTTCTTTGTGCAGTACGGGAACAACATGAATAAAATCACGAAAAAAAACATGGCTCAAGCCTTCTAGCAGACCTGGGCGAGTAAATCGTTCCAGGGTTTTGCCCAGGTCGATATCCGGTAGACGCTCGTTTTCGAGACCGATCTGAGTGGCCATGTACCACTCCATATCGTTATTGCTGTCTCGGACGAAAAGGGCCATGCGTTGTACCCCCAACTCCTTGCGTAGAAAAGCGCGATACATATCGAAGAGATCCTCGGCCGATACGTTGTTATTGATGGCCTGGGTAATCTGCAGCAACCGCCGTACCTGTAACTGGCGCAGGTGGAGCTCTCGCTCAAGGCTGTTCATTCGGGTGAGTCCGTCCATCATCATCGGTAAATATACTACCGTTTATTGCTCGCCAAAACTCGTTCGCTATTTCTAACTATAGCCCACAGCCACAGCAACCAGCAGGCCTACCCAAGCCCAAAGAAGAATTATCCCCGTTAACGGCAGCACGAACCGAAGCCAGCGATCAAAGGGAACCCGGCAGAGAGATAGCATTGCGATGAGTCCTCCCAGGGAAGGATTAAAAAGGTTGGTGACGCCATCTCCTACTTGGAAGGCCAGGATCGAGACCTGGCGAGTTAGGCCCAGGGCTTCGCCTAGGGGGATCATTACTGGGAGGGTAGCTACTGCTTGACCGCTGCCGGAGGGAATCAGGAGGTTTAAGCCACTCTGCCCAATAGACATACCAATGGCCGAAGCGTAAGTCGGTAGGCCCTCCAGGGCGGAAGCAAGGCCGAAGCTGATGGTGTCCTGGATTTGCCCCTGCTCCATGATTACCTTAACGGTAGCCGCCATCCCGATGATGAAGGTGGCTGGGGCCATTTGGGCGATGGCCTGCATTCCGGCTGCCGTCACTTCCTTTCCAGAAAGCCCACTCGTCAGGCTACAAACCACCATCACGATCAGGAAGACGGCCGAGATATCGTTGATGAACCAGTGATAAGTGAAAACGCCGTAAAGCACTACCGCTAAGCCCGCTAAAAAAACACTAAGCAGCCACCAGTTCCTTTTGGTGACTCGGTATTCAGCCAGGGGTTTACTCAGTTGCATACCTTCCGTATTTAGCCCCCGGCCAATGGCAGTTTCCGGCTGTTCCCGAATACGACGGTAGTACCGCACGTTCCAAATGGCGGTAATGGTGAGTGCACCGAAACACAGGATGGTCCGCAGCCAAGCACCGCTGAACAGCGGCAGCTCAGCGATTTCGTGGCCGATGCCCACCGTGTAAGGATTGATGGGAGAAAGGCCGAAGGCAACCGTCATGCCACCCACACTCACTCCAGCAGCTAACACTAAGTCTCCACCTAGGGCTAGTACTACGACTGCTGCAATGGGGATAGTAGCAATGTTATTCTCGTAGCCGACCATGATGCCTAGGATGCCATAAACGAAAGTGAGTAACACCAATAAAAACTCCGCGTGCCGGCTACCGAGCTTACTAACCAACCGGCCGACGGCATTCTCAATCGTATTCGTCCGCTCCAGAATCGAAAACATCAGGGCACTAGCTAGACAGATGAAAATAATGGGAGTCGCCACCTTATAACCTGCCGGGAATGCCCGGAAGATGTCGAACAAATTCAAAGGAGTGGAAGGAACGACACCGTAGCTACCGGGGATGACCCGCATCCGTCCGTCTACTTCCACCCGCTCGTAGAGCCCTGCTGGTAGCAACCAGGTCATCGCTCCGATGGTCAAGACGATCATGAACAACATAATTAAGGGAGAAGGGATACGGGCGTACCAAGCTTTTGGGCTGGACATTGGCTGGCTTTTGAAGCTTCAGTTGCGTTAGAGAAGCGGTTTTCGACCACAAGGTAGCTCGCACCCAACCAAGTTTGATCGGTCTATGGCTGATGGAGGTCGCTGAATAGGGACGGTTAGTAGAATGTTTGCGAAGTTTAAGCACTTTGTTTTTTAAAGTACTATTTATTGATTCTATCTTTGCTTTATGAAAAGAAGAAAATTTCTCAAACGACTAGCGATTCTGGGTGGTATTGGCGCCACTACGGGTTTTTATACCTGGCAACTAGAACCACACTGGCTGGAGATCGTCCGCCGCAAAATGGCGATTAAACATTTACCCATTTCGCTAATAGGCAAGACTCTCGTGCAGATTAGTGACATTCACGTAGGCAGGGAAGTCAACGCAGATTTTCTTAGGAACTCTTTCAAGCGAGTCGCGGCACTGGAACCTGATCTGGTGGTGTATACCGGCGACTACGTCAGCTACGAAAACGCAAGCCAGTTGGAGCAACTACAAAAAGTACTGGACCACGCCGTGCTGGGCCAACAGGCTACCTTGGCCATCCTTGGGAACCACGATTATGGTCACCGGTTTCGGGAACCGGAGGTAGCGGATAAGATTGTCGATATTCTCAAAGAAGCAGGAATTAAAACCCTGCGCAACGAAAGGGAAATGGTAGCGGGCCTTAACGTAATCGGCCTAGATGATTCCTGGGGGACCAACTTCCATCCCCGAGCAGCTTTAGCTCACTATCGTTCCGATCAGGCCAACCTCATACTATGCCACAATCCTGATGTCTGTGATATGGACGTCTGGAATGGTTACCAAGGCTGGATTCTTTCGGGGCATACCCACGGCGGGCAGTGCAAGCCTCCTTTCTTGCCACCACCCATTTTACCGGTCCGGAATAAAAACTACAGCGCTGGTGAAATCGACCTGGAAGACGGTCGGATGCTCTACATCAATCGTGCCCTAGGACATTCGAAACAAGTACGTTTTAATGTTCGTCCGGAGATTACGGTATTTGAATTAAATAGGGCATGACCGTAGAGACAAGTCATGACTTGTCTCTACGGTTTGTCGCTACTACCCTGCCGTCCAGCTCGCACCGTCTTTTCCGTCCTTCACCTTGATGCCGGCGTCATTGAGGGCATCGCGGAGCTTATCGGAGAGGGGCCAGTTTTTTTCGGCTCGAGCCTGAGCGCGTAGGTCGAGTACCAAGTCCATTACCTTGCTCAAAGTCTCTCCGCCGGCACCGGCGGCCTCGCCCTCTTCTTTGAGTCCGAAGACGTCGAAAAGGAGCGTGCCTAAACTGGTTTTGATTGCTTCTAGCCCGCTCTTGCTTACCTCATCGAGGCTGAGTTGACCGCCCTTTAGGGCATTAATGCGAGTGACGACCTCGAAGACCTTAGCCAATGCTTTTGGGGTATTGAAGTCGTCGTCCATTTCTGCGTAAGCTTCCGCGAGGAGTTTTTCGAGCTCCTTGCCTACCGTTCCGTTTTGGGCACCACCTTTACCTTCCAGAGACTGGAAGTTTTTCCAGGCCTCCATCAGGCGAGCGTAGCCTTTTTTGGCGGCTTGCAGGGCCGTATCGGTCAGGTCCATCGTGCTGCTGTAGTGGGTCTGTAGCATAAAGAAACGGAGGACCATTGGCGAGTAGCTGTCCGTCACGTGCGGGCTCTCGCCCGTAAACAGCTGCTGCGGCGTGATGGTGTTGCCGTCAGATTTAGACATCTTCCGACCGTTCATCAGCAGCATGTTCGTATGCAGCCAGTAGCGGGCACCACCGCAATTGCAAGCACCGGCGTTTTGGGCGATTTCGTTTTCGTGGTGCGGGAACTTCAGGTCGTTGCCCCCACCGTGGATATCGAACTCCTGACCGAGGTACTTCGTACTCATCGCCGAGCACTCGAGGTGCCAGCCGGGGAAGCCTTCTCCCCAGGGGCTGTTCCAGCGCAAGATGTGGTCTTCGTGGGCTTTCATCCAGATGGCAAAATCGCTGGGGTTACGTTTTTCCTCCTGGCTTTTCAGCTCCCGGCTTTCGGCCATTAATTCTTCGATCTTGCGCCCGGAGAGCTTGCCGTATTTTCCGCCTGATTGTTCGTTATAGGCCGCAACATCAAAGTAGACGGAGCCATTTACTTCGTAGGCTAAGCCGTTGGCGATGATGGTCTGCACCATCTCGATTTGCTCGATGATGTGACCGGTGGCGCGGGGTTCAATGTTGGGGGGCAGGTTGTTGAAAGCCCGCATCATGTCGTGAAAGCCGTTGGTGTACTTTTGGGCAATCTCCATCGGCTCCAGCTGCTCCAGGCGAGCCCCTTTGCTGAGCTTGTCTTCCCCGCTGTCGGTCAGGTGCCCCACGTCGGTGATGTTGCGCACGTAGCGCACCTTAAGGCCCTTATGCATCAGGTAGCGGTAGATGATGTCGAAGCTCGTGAAGGTCCGCACGTTCCCCAAATGCACGTCGCTGTACACCGTAGGCCCACACACGTAGAGGCCGACGTAACCGGCATTGAGCGGTTCGAAGACTTCCTTCTGGCGGGTAAGGCTGTTGTACAGTTTTAGTTCCGTGGTCATTCTTGGGGATTTTGCGGCGGCAAATTTACGGCTTTATGCAATAGGTCAGTAAATGGCAGAAAGTTGCATTTAGGGGCGCGGCCGCAGGTGCAAAGTGAGAGTATTTAGGAACTAAGAAGGCAGGAATTTTCAGCTTTTTCGTAGCGTGCTCATCTCTGATAAAACCTTGGGAAGCTGACTTTTTAACAGCTCCGAGGGGTTGACGAC
>JBCDGT010000322.1:0-4969 GCA_038750915.1 Bacteroidota bacterium | reverse complement strand
GTCATAATCCGCACTGCGGTAGTACCGGATACCTTCGGCTTTGAGGGCTTTGGTGTCCCCGGGAATACCCGAAGCCAGGGCCAGGGGCACGTTAGAATGTTGTCCGAGGGCTTCAGGATCATACTTAGCCTGCCACTTGGCTTTAGGTGTGGCGAACCAGATGATGCCGGTAATAACTGGAATGATGACGGATATGGCGATCATCATGCCAAAAAAATCTTCGGGTGGACCTCCGCCAGGAGCATTAACCAAGAAGACAAAGAGCCAGAAGGCGGCAAACTGCATTACTCCTTTCCACCACTTACCGACGTAAAAATAGTGCACTCCGAAAAGTCCAAGAAAAATAGCGAAGAATCCGGCCAGCGTCTTGTTCAGCATAGTGAGAGCTAAGGTATAGATAAATAACGGCGTAATCAGCGCAGAATTGGGCTAACCCTACTATTAGATACGACCAAGGACGAAAAAGGATGTAAGTAAGCTGACGTTTTTTCGACAAGAGGCCAAAAGCATTGGATGGGAGGGGGAAGTTTATGACTCAAATACCCGAATCACTGTAGGCTTTTACTTGCTGACGACTTATCCCAAGTCCTTCGATGCCAAGCTCCACGACATCTCCAGGCTGTAGGTAGCGAGGAGGGTTTAAGCCCATACCCACCCCCGCTGGTGTACCGGTAGAAATAATGTCTCCAGGCAGTAGGGTCATAAACTGACTGATGTGACTTACGCATTCCGCAACGTTAAAGATGAAATCGGCCGTAGTACTGTCTTGTAAAAGTTGACCGTTGACCTTTAACCACAAGGAAAGCTTGTTAGGATCGGGAATTTCGTCCGCAGTAACAACATAAGGCCCAAGAGGGGCAAAAGTATCACAACCTTTACCTTTCACCCACTGTCCACCTCGCTCTAGTTGGAAGGCCCGCTCACTGATGTCGTTGTGTAAGACGTAGCCGGCAATATGATTCATTGCCGCTGCTACACTGACGTAGCTGGTACGGCGACCGATGACTACGGCCAATTCTACCTCCCAGTCTGTTTTGGTGCTGTTTTTTGGAATAATGATATCGTCGTAAGGCCCAACGATGGCCGTGGTAGATTTGTAAAAAATGACCGGCTCCTTCGGTACTTCCATCCCGGACTCGGCGGCGTGCTTAGCGTAGTTCAGCCCTACGCAAATGATCTTGGAAGGGCGGGCACACGGTGGACCGAGTAGAGCCTCCGGACTCACTTCGGGGCAAGTACTTTCGTTTTCTTGCAACCACTCCGCCAAGCGGGAGAGGCCATTGGAGCCAAAGAAGGTCTCGTCGTAGTCTCCACCGAAGGCGGAGACGTCTATCCGTCGCCCATTACTTTGCTCTATACCAATTTTCATGGCACCTGCGTCCGCGCCCGCGTCGGTAAATCTGATCAGTTTCATGTTGGGGTATTATCCGTTTAGGGTAAGGAAGCCACCGTCGATGGGAATATTAGAACCAGTGATAAAGGCGGCCTCGTCGGAACAAAGGTAAACG
Source organism: Bacteroidota bacterium (assembly GCA_038750915.1). Classification (GTDB taxonomy): domain Bacteria; phylum Bacteroidota; class Bacteroidia; order Chitinophagales; family Saprospiraceae; genus Neolewinella. The sequence continues at coordinate 3,461 of JBCDGT010000322.1, read as the reverse complement.
GCCAGATTGGCAATTTCCTCCGGCTGGGCCATGCGGCCAATCGGTTGGGTTTTGGAGAGGCGAGCAAAGGCTTCTGCTTCCCGGCCAGGGAAGTTTTTGGCGATGAAATTATCGACGAAAGGGGTATGCACCCGCGCCGGAGAAATACAGTTGCAGCGGATGTTGTGCTTGAGATAGTCGCGCGCGATGGAGTAAGTCATGGTCAGCACGGCTCCTTTACTCATCGAGTAGGCAAAACGGTTTTCTAAGCCAACACTGGAGGCAATTGAGGCGAGATTTAGGATAACGCCACCTCGGACTTTCAGGTGTTCTAGGCAAGTGAAAGCACAGTTGTATACTCCTTTTACGTTGACGGCGTACAAGCGATCTAGGTCGGCCTCGGTCGTCTGTTCCAAGCTACCGACGTGGGCAACGCCAGCATTATTTATCAGGATATCGATATTGTCGAATGCTTTGGCAATACGTGCCACGGTGGCCTTAACTTCCGCCTGCCGGCGTACATCACAAGCATGCGCACTGGCTGTTCCACCTGCGGCTAAAATCTGTTGCTGTACCTCCATAGCTGGCGCTAGATCAAGATCAACTACGGCCACTTTTGCCCCCTGGCTGGCCAGGGCCAGGCAAATGGCCCGGCCAATACCGCTGCCACCACCAGTGACAAGCGCCGTTTTATCGTGGAGAGAAAATTTCATGTGGGTAAATTACAACACAAAGGTTCGTTCTCCATGGTTACTATTTTCCATCGTATGTAGGGTAATAAGAATTTGACGGCTCGGGGCGGCTTCGTTGCTTTTTTTGACCTCACCCCCGACCCCGCTCCCCCGAAGAGGGGTTGGGGGAGAGGCTAAAACGTGGTAGGTCAGCGAAATTCTTATCACCCTACATGCGGTGTGTAAAATAAAAAATCAAAACTACCTTCGGCCCATGCTTACTTCCGTTGCAGCTGCTCGGCAGCACTTACTTGCCAATAAGATCGATTTCGGTACGGAAACGGTTTCCTTATCCGAAGCTCAGGGCCGGAGCCTCCGGCAAAACCTAGTAGCTGACCGTGACCAACCGCCCTTTGATCGGGTAGCTATGGATGGGATTACTATTGATTACGCTGCCTATGCCGCTGGTCAGCGTCTTTTTCCCATTGCGGGCCTGCAGGCCGCTGGGACACTACCTATCCCGTTAACCAATCCGGCAAGCTGTCTAGAGATCATGACCGGCGCAGCGCTTCCACCTGGAGCTACTACCATTATTCGCTACGAAGATCTGAAAAAGGAGGGAGTAGCCTTCCGCTTACCGGACGGAATCTTAGACGGTGCGAACCTTCACCGCCGGGGAAAAGATGTAATGGCAGGAGCCGTACTGGCTGAAATTGGGCAGTATATCGGGGTAGGGGAGATTGGGATGCTGGCTACCTGCGGCTACGATCAGGTAGCAGTGGCCCGATTGCCCAAGGTGGCCATTGTGGCTACGGGCAACGAACTGGTGCCGGTGACTGCTACTCCGGAACCCCACCAAATCCGACGCTCTAATCTTTACCAATTGGCTGCTTTGCTGCGCCCATTGGGCATAACGGCTACGCTTCATCATCTTGTTGATGATCGGGAAGAACTGACGACTGCGCTGGCGGAATTACTGGACAGCGCTGATATTGTCATCCTCAGCGGCGGTGTTTCGAAGGGTAAACTCGATTTCGTACCGGAGGTGCTGACGGATCTAGGTGTTAAAACACTTTTTCATGGCGTTGCTCAGCGTCCAGGAAAACCCCTTTGGTGCGGGCAACGCGGTCATACCATGGTTTTCGGCTTGCCGGGCAATCCTGTCTCCAGCATCAGTTGTAGCTTGCACTATGTGCTACCTTACTTGCGCCATTGCCTCGGCTTAGCGGAACCACCGCCAGCTTATGGTCAACTCAGCCATGAGCTTACCTTTAAACCGAGCCTCACCTTATTTGAACGAGTGAGCCTGCAAAGCGAACCAACGACCGGAATACTAACGATTAGTTCAGTCCGCCATTCCGGTTCTGGCGATGCAGGTAGTATGCTACGCACCGATGCCTTTGCGGAATTTCCGGCAAGCCAAACCGTTTTTGAGGAAGGAACGTCCGTAAGGATTCGCATGGTGGATGCTTGGATAGGGTAGTTTGGCCGACCATATTGATCCTTTACCAAATTATCATTGTTAGCCTATTATTGTCACCTTGGAACCTCTTACTCATGTTGTATTTAGTCGCACACTACTAAACATTTTTAGCGTCAGACTCTCTCCAGCGTAGCGTTTTGGAGAGATTAGCTTCGCTGCTACCTCCGGTGGTTAGAGAGGGAAAGAGCAAAATGTCTAGTAGTGTGAATTAGTCGATTTGGAGGTCGACGTTCCTTAATCTATACCCCATGCCCAGTCACCAAAAACACGCTAAAATTCCTCGCCCCTCCTTAGGTAAATTTGCCCGTACCGAATTTGCCTTAGTGGGAACCACTTGCACCCGGATAGATGGTTTCCTGCAGGAGTGGCTCCCGGAACTGAGCACCCAGTTTCGCACTTTGACCATTACGGGCGACCACGGAAAGAACCACATTGGCACTAGCCTGCAGGCCGGGAGTAAGCAAATGCGTGAGGCTAGCGAAGCTTGGAATGAATACGATGACCGCCTGCTAGGCCAGGGCTACGACTTAGTGCTCACCAACGGTAATCACTATCCCGCCGCCCGGCAAATCGTGTTTGTCGACCCGCAAAAAGCGGGGACGCTGGAAAGGAGGCGAGAACAATTTAGCAAGATTGCTGCTGTCGTCCTCTGCCCAGGAGCTACGGAAATGCCCACTTGGCTAAAAGAAGATTTGGGCGACGCCGCGCCGGTGCTAACAAAGTTTTCGGAGAGCAAAGAAGTACTACTGCCCCTAATAAAAAATGCTGCTGCTGCGAATCGACCCCCTCTAAAAGCGATCGTACTAGCGGGAGGAAAATCTACCCGGATGGGGACGGACAAAAGCCAGCTAATCTACCAAAACGGAGAAACGGAACTTAATCGCATGGTCGGTATTTGCCGGGAACTGGGGGTGCCCACTCACGTATCCGTAGCTGCACAAGACCAGTTTGCCCCCGGTGAGGTACCCGTAATAGTCGATCGTTTTCCTGGCCTCGGTCCCTTCGGGGCGATCTGTACGGCCTTTCAGCAGGACCCTGATGCGGCTTGGCTAGTGCTCGCCTGTGATTTACCGCTCTTCGATAGCGAAACCCTCCGCAGGTTGGTGGCCGCCAGGGATAGCCGGCAAGTAGCTACGGCAATTAAAGGAGCCACCAAACCCTTCCCCGAACCCTTACTGGCCATTTATGAGCCTCGTGCGTACTCAAGGATGCTATCTTTTCTAGCCCTGGGCTATTCCTGCCCACGTAAGGTGTTGATTAATAGTGAAGTGGCGCTGGTAGAACTGGCTGACGAAGCCCCGCTGGTGAATGCTAACAAGCCAGAAGAG
>JBCDGT010000321.1:0-5008 GCA_038750915.1 Bacteroidota bacterium | reverse complement strand
GAACAACACGATATTTATTGAAGTAAGGGCAAAACATCTTTAAAACCCTTCTTACGCGCTACTTGCAAGGCTGTTCTGCCATCACTAGTGACCGCATTTTTGTCAGCTCCGGCGTTCAGCAAGACACTTACCATGCCAATTTCATGGTTTTCGACGGCCTCCATCAAGGGCGTCCATCCACTTAAGTCGTACTCCAGTTTGGTGTAGCCTTCGTTGGTAGCTAGCAATTTCTCCAGGCGCGAGTCATCGAGCTGGAGGGGCTGATTTTCCTGAAAGAAGCGGCTGGTAAAAAGATGGCGGACCTTGTTACCACTGGCATTGAAATTCACTTCATCCTCCAGCAAGCGAGCCACTACCCGATAGTTGCCTTGGCCGACCGCGTAGGTTAACAGTGGCAGCTCCGAAAAGTGCTCTAGCGTACTGCACTCGGAGCTAGGTTGAGAAAATAAGCGGATGTGGGAAGTCTGGATCCTAGTATTTGGGTCCGCCCCTAGGCGTAGTAATAGATCCACTGCTTTTACTTCACCGGCGTCTACGGCGAAGGCTAGTGGGGACCAGCCCTGGTGATTAAAGGCATTGAAGTCTGCATCATATTCCAGCAATAAGCGGAAGATGCGCTGATTGTAATGCTGGGCGGCATACATTAAGGGACTATTACCCGTAGCATCGACCGCATTGACCGCAACTCCACTTTTCAATAAACAAGAGACCCGGTCGTAATCTTCCTGAATAATGGCTTTGGTGAGGCCGGCAGGATAATCAACTGAGGCTACTTCTTCTTCCTCCGTTAAAATGAGTGCGGCAGCTTCGCTGGAGGGGAATAACTTATGGCGGAAATCCGTAGCTGCCACTCCGAGCAAGAGGCTAAAGATCAGAACGAGGCTCACCGTAAAAGTATCCGTTAGGCTGGTGGTGGTAGACCGATTAACGAAAAGACGATAGATACGGCCTTTAAAACCGGGGTTGCCGGATGGCCCGGTGAAGGCGAGTGCGTAGGAGGTGGTTTTCATTTCTTTTTCTTTGAGGGTGATCAGGGTTTGGGCGTAGAGTTGGTGGTTGCCGGTAGCGGCCAATGCTAGGTCATCGCAGCGGTATTCGCGTTGCTCGTTGATCCGATCATTTATCCACCAGGCGGCTGGATGGTAGAAAAAAACGAAGGTGGCGGCAGTTTGCAGAAGGTTGACCAGATAGTCATGGTGCTTAATGTGGGCCAGTTCGTGGGCGAGCATGCCGAGTAGCTGGTTTTCCTTGAGTTCTTTAAGCAAACCTTCCGGGAGAAATACCTTGGGCCGTAACCAACCCGAGGTGAAAAGCCCAGGAGCCAAAGGACTAATCAGGTAGCAGACAGAGCGACGTACATTCATTTTCCGTTCTAGTGCCTCCATACGCTGCTGCCACTCGGGCGGCAATTGGCTAGTACCGTAAGACTTTAAGCGTTGTAGGTAAGCCAGCTGTCCCAGAAAGCGGAGTAGGAAGAAAAATAGACCGAGTAAGTAAAGGGTTACGATGAGGGGAAGGTGTTGGTCGAAGTAACTCGCCATCCGCTGGGCAAAGCCTTTCGTTGGCTCGTTGATTTGACGAACTACCAGCGGTTGACCATTTACGATAAGCGGAGCTTGATCGTACAAGACAGCGTCAACAGTGATGTCTTCCGATACGGCTACTACCTCCACGGAAGCGAGGTCGGCGGAGGGGACGTACAGCCGGAAAAAAGTGAAACTTACCGTAGCAATGAAGATCCATAAGAATCCAAGCGCTACGGAATACCGCAACTGGGCGGACTGCTTGCGCAACAACACCAAAGAGGCTAGCAGTAAGAAGGCAAAAACGACTCCTTGCCAGAGGCTGTGCAAGATCGTCCAGCCCAGTGCATCGGTAAGTTGGGGAGATAGGAGAGAGCTGATCATTCGTCTTCCATTTTACGGATGAACGCTTTGAGTTCGTCTAGTTCCGCCTTACTGGCTTTGTGATTACCCAGGGCCCGCATTACCAACGACATGGTCGACCCACTGAAAGTGCGGTGTAGGAAGTTATCGAGTAGAGAATCTTGAATAGATTCCCGCTCCACGGCAGCCGTGTAGATATGGGCGCGGCCAGAACTATCCCGTTCTAGTAGCCCCGACTGGTGCATCAGTTGCATCGTTTTCAAGACCGTAGTGTAGACCACCGGCTTCTCTTCCGCTAAGGCAGCGTGCACGGCGCGAACACTCTGAGGACCAACTTTCCAGAGCTGCTGCAGTATCCGTAACTCGGCAGCGGTAGGCTTTATATTGTTAGTAGGCATATTAACGTACGATGGATTTCGTAGGTGAAGTAAAGGGACTTTTTTGACAACTGCAAGTTTACGTACGATGATTTTCGTAGTTTAACATTTGGTTTACGATTTGGGCGCGGCGCGCAGGTGCAGGGGAGAGGGTAGACGGGCGGTGCCCTTTTAGTGGAAAGACGCTGCCCTTTTAGGGAATCGTTGGTGTAAGATGTCATTATCTATATAGTCCACTGCTAACTAACTACTAAAAGCTGCGCAGCAGCGTCTAAAAGACCAGAGGTCTTCTAAAAGCGTAGCGTCTGCCCACCGTCATTTTTTACTAGTTTTCCACATTCCAAGCCCTTACCGAGCTAGTAGTCGAATCTGCGAACTAAAAAGACTTAGTGTAACTAGTATAATAACTACGGACGATGTACCTTTGCGGCTCAATTGGGCACCGCCCGAAATTTGCATCGTATGAAACTGAGCGTACGCGTACTGTTTTTGCTGGTTTTTGGCTTACTAACTACCGGGCTTTTTGCCAGTGGTGGTGAAGAAAAAGGCGGAGAAGGTGACCATGAAGGAGAGTATGATCCCGTAACGACGATTATGGGGCATATCTCAGATGCCAATGAATTTCATTTGTTCGGCCACGTCTCCATCCCCTTACCGATCATTTTGTACGCTCCTGGAGAAGGCTTTACTTTCGGCCTGAGCTCTATGTTTGATCACGGTCATACCGCGGTTGATGGTTATGTGCTGAATCATGGCCGTGTTAATCGCGTGGCGGATCCATCGTTCCCAAAGGGGCACGTTCACCTCGAAGGCGAGCACCCAGTTCATATGACTACCGAAGTAGTTGAAGGTAAGGAACGCGATCTTGGCCTACTTACCCACAATGGAGCGGAATACCACCTCGACAAGCCTTCTACTCTTGATGGTGGTCTAGCCGGCGGTGGAATCACTAGTTTCTACGACTTTAGCATCACTAAGAATGTATTTACGATGATGCTCGCGGCTTTCTTACTGTGGTTTGTCTGGACGGTGATTATCAAGAAGAAATACGAGAATGGAGATGGTAAAGCACCCAGCGGGATCCAGAGTTTAATGGAGCCGATCTTTGTTTTCATCCGTGATGAAGTCACTAAGCCAATGATTGGTGAAGAGCACTACGAGCGCTTTCAGCCTTTTATTATGTGCCTATTCTTCTTCATTCTGTTCTGTAACCTCTTCGGTCTTATTCCGATTTTCCCAGGAAGTGCTAACGTAACCGGCAACATCGCGGTGACGCTTGGCCTAGCAGTATTGGTGTTTATTGTTACCAACTTGAATGGAAAGAAAGATTATTGGCAGCACGTGTTTTGGATGCCTGGAGTGCCCATCTTCGTGAAGCCAATTCTAGCCATTGTGGAGATCCTTGGTCTTTTCATTAAGCCTTTCTCCCTAATGATTCGTCTTTTTGCCAATATCACGGCAGGGCACATTATCATTCTAAGCTTGGTTGGACTAATTTTTGTCTTCGGCCAAAATGGAACAAATATCGCTGGTGCTAGTACTGGAGCCTTAGTGGGTTCTCTCTTTACGGCGTTTATGAACCTAATTGAATTACTGGTTGCGTTTCTGCAAGCCTTTATTTTTGCAATCCTGGCGGCCAGTTACATTGGAGCTGCCGTAGAAGAGCATGACCATCACGACGATGAGCACGCAGTGGCCCACCACTAACACGAAACATCCGCTCTGGCAACGGCTGGAGTGATTACAAATCATTCTTTTTTTCATCGCTTAAATTCCATTGATTATGGGAGCTATTGGAGCAGGTATTGCGGCACTTGGTGCCGGTATTGGTGTAGGTATGATTGGTGCGAAGTCCACTGAGGCTATCGCTCGTCAGCCCGAGGCGTCCGGAGATATCCGTACTGCTATGATTATCACCGCCGCCCTCGTTGAGGGTGCTGCGCTCTTCGCCATCGTAGTTGGATTCCTCGCAGGATAAACCGACGCCGAGGCGGAGTTGATCCGCAATACAAAGGACCCGGCACCGGAACCGAACCGCGCTTGGCGGCGGCTTCGGTGCCCCTTTTAATCTCTGATCTTTAAGCGTTAGAATTTAACGAATTATGACCTCATTTTTTCTCGCCGACTTTAACGTTCTGAAACCTGATCCAGGACTCCTTTTTTGGACCCTGCTGGTTTTCGCATTTGTCTACTTCTTTGTCGGTAAAGCTGCTTTTAAACCTATCCAAAAGGCCCTTAAAAAGAGGGATACGGAAATCCAAGAATCCATCGACGAAGCCAAGCGCGTTCAGGCCGAAATGGAGAAGCTTAAGGCCGATAACCAACAACTGCTAGCTGAAGCCCGCGAGGAAAGCACCCGCATCGTTGGGGAGGCTGAAGCCTACGCTAAGCAACGCCGTCAGGAAGCCATTGAAGAAGCTAAAGCTGCTGCGCAAAAGGTATCCGCCGACGCTCAGCGGGATATCGCAAACATGCGCGACGCGGCGATGGCCGACCTCAAAAAAGAAGTTGGCGCTATGGCCGTCGATATCGCCGAGAAGGTGCTCCAGAAGAACCTTTCTAACGATACCGAGCAGGTGGCCCTGGTCAACCAGCTGGTGAAAAACCTCAACTAAGTCCCCATGACGAACCAAAGAGTAGCCGACCGCTACGCCAAATCCCTACTGGACCTGGCCGTGGAGCGCAAGCAACTCGACGTCATCAAAGGTGACGTTGATAACCTGATGGAAATGGCCGGTAACCGGG
>JBCDGT010000320.1:0-5026 GCA_038750915.1 Bacteroidota bacterium | reverse complement strand
TTGGCACGCTTGTTTGGTAGTTGTGTTCCGGGCTTGCAGCAACGTTACGGCGGGCATCAAAGCCAACCCCAAGTTGGGTCAACAGCCCTTTATGCTGCGGATGCAAGAAGCCGGCGGCAATCAGGAGTAATTGGCAGGGAATTTCTCTTTCTGTCCCTTCGATTTTGACAAAAGTATTCCGGCCCGTCTGGTCTTTACCCCAGCGGATATTAACGGTGCGGATCGCTCTTAGCTTACCCTCTTCATCACCAAGAAACTCCTCTGTTAATACGGCAAACTCCCGTTCACAACCTTCCTCATGACTAGTGGATGTACGAAGAATCATCGGCCAGTTCGGCCAAGTGTTCATGTCTCGCTCCTTTGGCGGCATTGGGAGAATTTCGATTTGGGTGACGGATTTAGCCCCGTGGCGGTTACTGGTTCCGACGCAATCCGCTCCAGTATCGCCGCCACCAATAACGATGACGTCCTTTCCCTTGGCGTGGATTTCTTTAACTCTCGTCAGATCGTCTCCGGCGACACGCTTATTATTTTGCTCTAGGAAGTCCATAGCAAAGTGTACGCCCTCAAACTGTCGACCGGGAGAGGGAATATCTCTGGGGATCGTAGAGCCACCGGCCAAGACTACTGCATCATGCTCTCTAACCAGTTGCTTAGCATCTACGTTCGCGCCTACATTAGCGTTTACCTCGAAACGAATGCCCTCTGCTTCCATCAAGGCTACCCGCCGGTCGATGACGTCCTTTTCGAGTTTAAAATCGGGGATACCATACCGTAAAAGTCCCCCAATACGGGTATTTCGTTCAAAAACTGTGACCGAATGGCCAGCCTTATTCAGTTGGGCAGCGGCGGCTAAGCCTGCCGGCCCTGAACCGATCACGGCGACTTTCTTCCCAGTTCTTGTACTCGGAGGATTAGGACGAGCATACCCCCGTTTAAAGGCCTCTTCAGCAATACTTTTTTCGATATGCTCAATGGCCACCGGTGGCTGGTTGATCCCCAGCACACAGGCACTTTCACAGGGAGCCGGACAAATCCGCCCCGTAAATTCCGGGAAATTATTGGTTTCACTCAATATCCGCCAAGCCTGCTGCCAGTCTTCGCCGTAAACAGCATCGTTAAACTCGGGAATGATGTTACCAAGCGGGCAACCGTTGTGGCAAAACGGGACCCCACAATCCATGCAGCGAGCTGCCTGGCTAATGGTCTTTTCTTCGGCCATCGGTTCGTAAAGCTCTTTCCAGTCCTGCTTGCGAATGGCTACTTCCCGCTTAGTGGGTAGCTCTCTGGTATGTTTCAGAAATCCTTGTGGATCTGCCATGATTCTTAAAATTAAAATCTGAATAAGATGGCCACTCTAAGAGGGCCCTGTCGTGAATTGAACGGGTTCAATTCACACCAGTACTGCCTCTTTTACTTCTACACTTGGTTCTACGGCTTTTTCGGTAAGTACCCGCTTGTAGTCGCGCGGCATTACTTTGACGAAGTGGCCTTCTTCCTCTTCCCAGTTTTCGAGCATCGCTTGGGCAGTGGCTGATTTGGTATAGATCCGGTGGTTCTCGACCATCCGCTTAAGGAGGTCACGGTCAAAATCATTGAGTACCTCTAGGTCCGCCATGTCGTCGTTGAGTTTAGTGGCGAAGGTTTTCTTAGGGTCATAGATATATGCCATACCGCCCGACATACCAGCACCGAAATTCTTACCGGTATCTCCTAGGACAACTACCAAGCCGCCCGTCATGTATTCGCAGCCGTGATCCCCAATACCTTCCACAACGGCTTTCACTCCGGAGTTGCGCACGCAGAATCGTTCTCCGGCCATTCCCTTGATGTAAGATTCTCCGGAGGTCGCACCATAAAAGGCAACATTTCCGATAATGATGTTGTCGTGGGCTTGAAAAGCGGCCTTACGGTCTGGAACTACAATCAATCTGGCGCCCGACAAACCTTTCCCGAAGTAATCATTAGACTCTCCTTCCAGGAAGAATTCGATACCCTTAGCGGCGAAAGCTCCGAAAGATTGTCCGGCGGATCCCCGGAAGTTGAATTTAATAGCGCCATCCGGCAACCCTTCTCCGTGAAAACGGCGGCTGATTTCATTCGAGAGCATCGTACCAACTGCACGATCAGTGTTAACTATATCAAAAGCCCCCGTGACGGGTTCTACACGTTCTAGGGCGTCGGTGGCCGCTGCAATTAGGCGTCGGTCCAATACATCACCAAGTTCGTGGTCTTGTTCTGTTTTATGGTAAAGCCCGACCGTTTCATCCGCAATTTCTTTGTACAGGATGGGGCTAAGATCGAGTGCCTTATATTTCCAGTGCTCTGCCTCGGCGTTCATCTTCAGGTGCTCTACCTTACCAACCATTTCGTTGATAGTCCGATAGCCGAGTTCGGCCATGATCTGACGCATGTCCTCAGCCAGAAAACGGAAGAAGTTAATAACGTGCTCGGGGTCGCCGGTAAAGCGTTTTCGTAGTTCTGGGTTCTGGGTAGCGATTCCTACCGGACAGGTATTAACGTGGCATTTACGCATCATGATACAACCTTCCACAACCAGTGCGGCAGTAGCCACACCATATTCTTCTGCGCCGAGTAAGGTAGCGATAACTAGGTCGCGGCCCGTACGGATCTGGCCGTCCGTTTGCACCACCACCCGGTCCCGAAGCTTGTTCCGCACCAGGGTTTGGTGGGTTTCCGCTAGACCGAGCTCCCAGGGAAGCCCAGCGTGACGAATACTACTCAAGGGGCTAGCTCCCGTACCACCATCGTGGCCAGAAATGAGGATGGCATCCGCCTTAGCTTTGGCGACGCCGGAGGCAATAATACCGACTCCAGCCTTCGATACCAACTTGACGTTTATCCTGGCTTTTCGGTTGGCATTCTTCAGGTCGTAAATGAGCTGAGCAAGGTCTTCGATCGAATAGATATCGTGGTGTGGGGGTGGGGAAATCAGCCCTACGCCAGGCGTAGAATTCCGTACGCGGCCAATCCAGTCGTCCACTTTATGGCCGGGAAGTTGTCCACCTTCCCCAGGCTTAGCACCCTGTGCCATTTTAATTTGCAGTTCATCGGCGTTCGTCAGGTAATGACTGGTTACTCCGAAGCGACCAGAGGCCACCTGCTTGATGGCGGATCGCATGTTGTTCCCGTTCTCATCTAGTTCAAAACGGATTTCATCTTCCCCTCCCTCTCCGGAATTGGAGCGGGCACCAATCTTATTCATGGCGATGGCCAGGGTGGTATGCGCCTCCCAACTGATGGAACCAAAAGACATGGCTCCGGTGGCAAAGCGCGTCATAATTTTTTCCGCTGCTTCTACCTCTTCAATGGGCACCGGCTTGCCCCGACGGAAGGCCAGTAGCCCACGGAGGGTCAGTGCGCGTTCTGTTTGCTCGTTAATTTCCTTCTTGTACTTCTCGTAAGCGGCCGGATCGTTCTTCCTCGCCGCTAGTTGCAAGTAATGAATACTTTTAGGGTTAAAGGTGTGGGCTTCTCCCCGCCGTTTCCACTGGTAAACGCCACCAACCTCAAGCTGGGGGTTAGCTACTGGCGTCTCAGGGAAAGCCAACTTATGCCGCACCAGCACTTCCTTGGCAATGCCATCGTACCCCATACCTTCGATGCGGCTAATCGATCCGCGGAAGCACTCATCTACTACTTTGTGGTTGAGTCCAAGAATTTCGAAGATCTGTGCTCCCTGGTAAGACTGCAGAGTAGAAATACCGATTTTGGACATGATCTTCAGTAGCCCCTTTCCGATTGCTTTCCGGTAAATAGTCAAGACTTCGTTGCGTTCCAGGCCCGCTTCCTCAAAGGTATTGGCAGAATGTAGGTCCGAAAGAGCTGCGTAAGTCAGGTAAGGATTAACCGCGCTGGCACCGTAGCCTATGAGGGTAGCAAAATGGTGGGTCTCCCGCACGTCTCCTGCCTCGATCACCATACTGGTTTGGGCACGCAAACCTAGTTCCACAAGGTGGTGGTGGACTGCTCCGGTAGATAAAAGACTCGGGATCGGTGCATTATTACTATTTGCCGACCGATCGGAGATGACCAGAATATTGTACCCGCTGCGCACCAAGCTCTCCGCTTGGGATTTCAGGTGGACTATCGCTGCGGCCAAACGACCTGATTGGCCGTCAACCGGGAAAACCGCATTGACAATCCCAACCCGGAAGTCCGGATGGTGAATCTCCTTGATTTTGGCCAATTCGTCATTAGTCAATACCGGAGAATCTAAGTGTATGTTCTTAGCGTTACCGGCCTTTACGTCGGTAATATTATCGGTGCTACCCAACATTGCATAGAGCGACATTACGCTCCGTTCCCGGATGGGATCGATCGGCGGGTTGGTTACTTGGGCGAATAGCTGCTTAAAGTAATTGGCTAGGTGCTGACTTTGCAGACTAAGTGCCGCCAAGGGAGTATCCGCCCCCATTGAACCGATTGGGTCTTTCTTGGCCTTAATCATGGGCTCCAATAAGAAGTTGAGGTCTTCCTTGGTGTAGCCGAATAGTTGCAAACGTTCGAAAAGGGTGACTTGGTCCATACTGACACCAGCACGGCGGCTGAGCGGAAGGTCCTTGAGGGATATCCGATGCTCATTCAGCCATTCCCGGTAGGGAAGGCGCTTACAGATGGTTTCTTTTAATTCTTCGTCCCCAATAATACGGTGTTCCTCCAAGTCAGCCACCAGAATACGTCCGGGCTGTAGCCTGCCCTTTTGCACAACTTTGCTCTGGTCCACTGGCAGGGCACCTGCTTCCGAGGCCACAATCAAGATGTTGTCTTCGGTAAGGCACCAACGACTCGGCCGCAGGCCGTTCCGATCCAGGGTAGCTCCCACTAAAATGCCATCGGTAAAGCAAATGGAGGCGGGGCCATCCCATGGCTCCATCAGTCCCTTTGCGTACTCGTAAAAGGCCTTTTTGTAGTCGGGCATCGCCTCATCATGCTGCCAAGCCTCTGGCACCATCATCATGAGGGCGTGCGGAATGCTAACACCATTTAGGGTAAGAAATTCGAG
>JBCDGT010000319.1:0-5028 GCA_038750915.1 Bacteroidota bacterium | reverse complement strand
TTCGATAAAGCCGTGGTGTCCGAATGACTTTCCGATACCGGAATTATTGACGCCGCCAAAGGGAACGTTGGGGCTTCCCCCACCTAGCAGGTATTCGTTGATTAGCGCCCCTCCGGAACTGGTGCCGGATAAAATTTGCTTGATAGCGGCCCGCCGGTTGGACTGGATGTAAAAGGATAGCGCTTTCGGCCGACGGTTGATGATGTCAATAGCTTCCTCTAGCTTTCGGTAGGTCATTACCGGCCAGAGCGGCCCGAAAATCTCCTCCTGCATCACCTGCATATCTTCGGTAACATTGGTAAGGATCGTCGGAGCAATGAAGTGGTCGCTACGGTCCGTCTGGCCGCCGTGGACTACTTTGGCCCCTTTGCTGATGGCGTCGTCCAAAAGGCCCTTAATACGATCGAAGTGCCGTTCGTTGATGATGCGTGGGTAGCTCTCGCTCGCCTGGGCGTCTTCTCCATAAAAAGAGGTAATCGCCCTACTAAGCGACTTGACGTATTCCTCCACGAAGCTTTCTTCTATAATCAGGTAATCGGGGGCAATACAGGTTTGGCCACCATTGAGGAATTTACCCCAAACGGAGTTGCGGGTGGACTTTTTCAGATTTACACTTGCATCAACTACGGCAGGGGATTTACCACCTAATTCTAAGGTGACACTGGTCAGATTTTTCGCCGCAGCCGCCATAACTTTTTTGCCGATGGCGGGGCTACCCGTAAAGAAAATATGATCGAAGGGCAGCGTCGTCAAAAAAGCGGAGGTATGCCCTTCGCCAGTGACTACCTTAACCTCCTGCTCTTCGAATAAATCGTCTAACATCTCCTGCATGAAGGCCGTGGTATGGGCACTGAATTCGGAGGGCTTAACGATAGCCGTACAGCCAGCCGCAATGGCATAGACCAGTGGAATAATGGTTAGATTAAAAGGATAATTCCAAGGAGAAATGATGAGAGCACAGCCTTTAGGCTCGTGGTAAACGTAGTTGCGCATGCCAACTTGAGCCAAAGTGGTGGATAGCTTGTGGGGCTCCGTCCAGCGTTTCAGGTGGGCTTTAATGTAGCGAATGTGGCTAAGGGCCACGCCTACCTCGCTCAAAAGCACCTCTACTTCATGTTTACGGAAATCTTGGTGCATGGCGGTAAGTAGCCGATCTAGGTTACTTTGGTTGCTCAGGAAATTCTCGATTTTTCGCAGTTTAGCGATTCGCTGACGGGCATTTTGGGCGCGTAGCGCAGGTGCATAGGCGCGTTGTGCGGCTAGGAGATTTTCCAATTCCCTCTCCGTATGCGAAGGGCGAACGGTAGTAGGAGGAGTAGTAGACATTATCGATACTTTAAGCAGCGCCAAGATACGGGCAAATTGCCGGCTACAAATGACCGCTAACAACGCATCTGAAGAATAGCTAGTACGGAAGTTAATGGGTGAGGAGCACCCACTCCGGAAATTTACCTCTTGCTCGTTCTCCCTGAACCACAATTAAAGTCCTAACAAGCTTGTAGTTTTGCGACGGTAAGTAAGAAGAGTGAACTTCTCGTAAGAAGGTCGCCTTTACCGGCAATCAGCCAGTATGATCAACTATCGTCCCATTGCTCGCGTCGTCAGTATTCTCCTGCTGGTTGTAGGGGGCTTAATGTGGACGGGTATACCCTTTAGCGCCTATTTTGGGGAGGACTTACGCCCACTATTATTCGCTGGCCTAACGGCCCTCGGCTTGGGGGGAGGTCTCTTTTTTGTGAGAAACCCGAAAGGAATTCCTATTCGGAAGCGTGAGGGGTATCTCATTGTGGTGCTTAGCTGGTTGGCGATGATCTTTGCTGGCATGCTGCCCTATTTGTACAGCGGCATGATCCCCACCATTCCCGAAGCCCTCTTTGAAACCGTATCGGGTATGACCACCACGGGGGCCTCCGTTCTGACGGATATCGAAGCCCAACCCAAAGGTATTTTATACTGGCGTAGCCTGACCCAGTGGATTGGTGGCATGGGCATTATCGTCCTTACGGTAGCCATTTTTCCCCTTCTGGGCATTGGTGGCATTGAATTGTTTGCCGCCGAAGCACCGGGGCCTACCTCGGATAAGCTGCACCCGCGCATTAGCGAAACGGCCAAACGACTTTGGTTTATTTACGTTGGACTTACAGCCCTGCTGGGCGTATTGCTGGTTCTTTTTGGCATGAGCCCTTACGAAGCTATTAACCATGCCCTGACGACCATGGCGACGGGCGGGTTCAGTACGCGTAATGCCAGCGCCGCCGCCTTTAGCCCTTCCATTCAGTATTTGCTTGTTGTATTCATGTTCCTCGCTGGCGTTAATTACACCATACTGTACCTGAGCTTCAAGCGTCGCTGGGGAGAGATTTGGAAAAGTGAGGAGCTAAAGGCCTATCTCGGTACAGTACTGTTACTTACCGTAATTATTACCGCCAAGGTATTCTATGCTACCGATGCGGCCGATTTTGAATTGGCGTTTCGGGATAGCCTCTTCCAGGTCGTCAGCCTCATTACGACTACGGGGTTTGTTTCAGCAGATTACACAAGTTGGTCGACCAGCCTGACCCTGATGTTCTTCGTCTTACTGTTCTTAGGGGCTTGTGCGGGGTCTACCTCCGGTGGGATTAAGCTGATCCGTCACCTAGTTTTTTTCAAGAACAGCTATCTGGAGTTTAAGCGCATCGTCCATCCCTCAGCCATCGTGCCATTGCGGATCAATACCGACGTCGTCCCCGGAAAGATCATTACCCACGTATTCAACTTCCTCTTGCTCTACCTGCTGCTGTTTGTCTTTGGCTCCGTGCTGTTGGCGATGATGGGACTAGATTTTATGACCGCCATCGGTGCCATGGCCACCAGCCTCGGCAACGTCGGACCGGGAATTGGCGACGTCGGACCGGTGAATAACTTTGCCTGGATCCCTAGCCACATCAAAATTTTTCTGGCCTTCGTCATGCTAATCGGGCGGCTGGAGATTTTTACCGTATTGGTACTTTTTACTCCTTACTTCTGGCGGTTGAACTAATGTTTTTGGCGCAGCCGCAGGTGCTGTAACTGGTGAGCAGCAAAGGAGCCCTCGGCAGATGGTCTTATTTTTTCATGCGGAAGCATCTTACTACCTGACGAAGTCGGACGAAAGTTCTTCCGATGTGTGTAAAATAGAGTAGCTCTAAATGGACTAGAAAAACGGATTGCTCGCTCGTTCCTTCCCGATGGTAGTCGTGCCGCCATGGCCAGGGTATACTACAGTTTCCTCCGGTAGAGGAAATAGTTTAGTCATAATGGAGCCGAGCAGCGTAGCGTGGTCTCCTCCGGGCAAATCGGTTCTACCAATACTGCCGTTAAAAAGGACATCTCCCGCAATGAGGTAGTGTTCTTCCTTATTATGAAAGCAAATGCTTCCGGGAGAGTGCCCAGGGCAAAAAAGCACCTCAAAGCGGGCTTCTCCAAGGGTAACAATATCTCCTTCATTAAGGTGATAATCGATAAGCGGAGAGGTTTCCATCGGCGGTATCCCATACATCTGAAGAGCCATTGGTGCCCATTCCAATACCGGTGCTTCGAGCGGGTGGGCTCCTAGGGTAAGGTGATACTTCTTCGCGACGAATGCATTGCCAAAAACATGATCGAAATGGCAGTGCGTATTGATAAGTTTAACGGGGTGAAGCTGGTGCTGTTCGATCGTATCAACCAGTTCTTGCTCCTCGGTGGCGGAATTACAACCAGGATCGAAGATGATACAATCTCGGCTAGCCTCATCGTACACTAAGTAAGTATTTTCCTGTACGACGTTGAAGGTGAGGGAGAGTATTTTCGTCACGGACGGAGGAAATTTGGTCTGTTGGTAAGAGTGTTGACTCTGCTGGTCAACTTGGTCCTTTGGTCAGTTAGTGCCTAGGTCTATTCTGGAACTCGTCACGCAAAAAAACGAAAATCCCCGGATTGGCGATTGCCGACCCGGGGACTTCATCGACTTTGTCAGGCCGCTAAGAGTTCATCGAAGCGATGAATTCGGCGTTGTTGTTGGTAGATTGCATGTGGCGCATCAGGAACTGGAAGGCTTCTTCCGGCTTCATGTCGGCCAGGTGGTTGCGCAGGACGAACATGCGCTGTAGTACGTCGCGGTCGAGCAGTAGGTCGTCGCGACGGGTGCTGGACTTCGTAAAGTCGATGCTGGGGTACATACGCTTGTTGGCCAAGAAGCGATCGAGTTGGAGCTCCATGTTACCGGTTCCTTTGAATTCTTCGAAGATCACCTGGTCCATTTTAGAGCCCGTATCGATTAGAGCGGTAGCCAGGATGGTTAGCGATCCACCGCCGTCGATATTACGGGCGGCGCCGAAAAACTTCTTTGGCTTCTGGAGCGCGTTGGCTTCCACACCGCCGGAGAGTACTTTACCACTGCTTGGCTGTACGGTGTTGTATGCTCGGGCCAGACGGGTGATAGAGTCGAGCAAGATACAGACATCATGACCTGACTCGACGAGACGCTTGGCCTTTTCGAGCACGACGTTCGCCACGCGTACGTGGTTATCGGCCGGCTCATCGAAGGTAGAACTAATGACTTCGGCTTTTACGCTGCGCTTCATGTCGGTGACTTCCTCGGGGCGTTCATCCACGAGAAGAACCATGAGGTAGGTTTCGGGGTGGTTTTCGGCGATGGCGTTAGCTACGTCTTTCAGCAGGAAAGTCTTACCAGACTTTGGCTGAGCGACGATCAGGCCACGTTGCCCTTTACCGATGGGGGTGAAGAGGTCGATGAGCCGCATCCCGTAGTCTTTGCCATCGGTGCGACCAGAGAGTGTGAACTTCTCGGTGGGAAATTGGGCGGTAAGATAATCGAAGGGGACCCGATCTCGAATATCCTTGGGATCAAGGCCGTTTATTTTCTCTACGTCGAGCAGGGCGAAGTATTTTTCACCTTCCTTGGGGGGCTTAACGGGGCCGCGTACGGTATCACCCGTCCGTAAGGGAAACTGGGTGAGTTGGTGGGGGGTGAGGTTTAGGTGGTCGGGGGGGGGGCGGTCGGTGGGG
>JBCDGT010000318.1:0-5034 GCA_038750915.1 Bacteroidota bacterium | reverse complement strand
GTAGTTGGCACACTCCTTGGAGTAGTCCGCCAGACTGGCAGCCAGTCGGCTTTGCTCCCGGTAGTCCTTATGAATGGCCAGCATTCGCTCTTCGTTGTTGGGTAACTTCCACTTTACCGA
The DNA here is from genome assembly GCA_038750915.1 of Bacteroidota bacterium. Taxonomy (GTDB): domain Bacteria; phylum Bacteroidota; class Bacteroidia; order Chitinophagales; family Saprospiraceae; genus Neolewinella. The sequence goes on along the minus strand of JBCDGT010000318.1, from coordinate 4,914 downwards.
GTAGCCTACCTGGTTGGCGTAAGTACCATCGGCAAACTGACAGCGGATGGGCTCGGAGAAATAAGAAATATCTTCCTTGCGCTTCTCCTTGCGCTCTACCTGAACGGTGACAACATCAGCGTACTCCGTCGTTTTACTAAAGAAGCCCGCCCAGTACATACCAGGTTCGAAGCGTACGAATTCTTTTCCCGTAATGCCCTGCACGACCGAACGATAGCCCTGGTCATTGACGGAGAAGGGGTTAAATAATGCGGTCAATAGTAAGAGTACTATTGTACCGGCTGCTAAAAGGATTTGCTTGGTGGTAAACTTCATAATCAAATGGTTTTCACCAAAACTAGGCCCAAAAAAGCCGTCGTCAAGCCCTACCCGACGCCTCCTTGGGGTGACTCGACGGCCCAAGAGAAATGGTCGATAAAGGACAATTTTGGAGCGGGAGTTTCACCCCATACCAAGTTCCTAGCAGCGCGTAGCGCGTCTAGCTCCCTAGCTCCCAGCACCCTAGCCCCTCACCCTGCACACGTTCGGCGAGCTCAGTGACTACCTGCGGTCGCGCCCGAAAAAAGATAGTTCCAAGGGATGAAAAATGGAAGCACCACTACCCAAATGAGAAAAAAGCTGGCCATCCCCCGCGGGTAAGGCTCCTGTTGCAGCAGCGCCGGTAAGGCCACAAAAAGCAACCAACTACCTTTATAGATGAATTGGAAAAGCAGTACGACACTCATCCGCTCGGGAAAAAACAGGCCAGCAATGGACAGTAAAAAAATCGCCGCCCAGAGCGCCCCGACGAGTCGGATGGCCTCTGAGTAAGCAAAGGTATTTTCGAAGATGCTAGTAACGGCAGCTTTGGGGTAAAAGAGCGAGGTGATGCTGATCCAACCAGCTACGAGGATATTGGCGAGATAAATAATTTTCATGCCAGCCGAACGCCAACTAAAGCTTATGGTTCCGAAAGGAAGGGACTACTCGGAGCAGGCGCTTCTCACTAGAATCTATTAATCCAATAGCGCCAAGGGGTCTACTGGCTTATCGTTTTTCCTAACTTCATAATGCAAATGTGGTGCGGTGGAAGCTCCGGTAGAGCCCACTGCAGCGATCGATTGCCCAAGGACGACCTCCTGACCAACTTTCACCTGGTGGCTACTCAGGTGGCTATAAACGGTAACGTATCCACCGGCATGCTGGATACGGACGACTATACCGTACAGGCCATCCGTTCCCGCAAATAACACCACACCATCGGCGGTTGCCTGTACGGGGGTACCGGCCTTAGCTTTCAAATCGATGCCCCGGTGCAGTTGCCGTTTCTTCAGTACGGGGTGCATCCGCATCCCGAAGCCAGAGGTCAGGTCTTTATGCATATCCAAGCCTGCAATCGGACTGGCGGTGGGGGGGCCAATGGGCAAAGGAGCCACCCAGTTGGAAGGTTCCTCTACTACCTCGGCGATTACTGGGGCGATCACGGTCGGTTCCGGCAGAGGAAAAGGAGATAAGAAAAGGAAGCCAGCCAACACGGCGGCGGCGGCGGAAAATTTGAAGAGCATCGGTTTGGTTGTTAGCGTGAAGTGCAGGTCTTTTTGGATGTTACTGAGTCGCTCTACGGGCCACTCAGTAGTCGTCTGGACAAAAGCTTCTTCAAAGGATCTTCCCTCGGCAAGTTGGGTTTCAATCTCGCAACATATGTGGTCAAGAAGATCCATTTGGAGCGCAGGAGATAAGTGAGCTCCAGCCAAGTATTCCTGCACGCGGTTGGTTTCCAGCTTATTCAGTACGGGTGTCATACTTCAGGTTTTAGGTCTAAGAGGTTTTGCATCGTCAACAGAAAGCGGCGAAATTCATCCCTGCGATCCGCAGCAGCAGCCCGGCCAGTTTCCGTAATCCGGTAATAGCGACGATTGCGGCCATTAACCTTCTCCGTTTCTGTGACGAGCAAGCCGTCTTTTACCAATTTGTGTAGCAGGGGGTAGAGCGAGCCTTCGGACAGTTGGTAGTTTCCTTCACTCCGGTCAGCGACCAACTTACTCATTTGATAGCCGTACAGACGGCCCTCCTGATCAAGCAAGCGCAAGACAACGGTGCGAAGTGTGCCTTTAATGAGTTCTTTTGAGTACATATTGCAATTATACATCTAAATTAGATGTATCTGGAAATTAAGCATCACTTTAACAATTTCCGGCGCGGCCGCAGGTGGTCACTGAGCTCGCCGAACGTGCGCAGGGTGAGGGGCTAGGGGCTGGGAACTAGGAACTAGACGCGCTTTGCGCTGCTAGGAGCTAGGGTGAATTGACAATCGAGCTTGCCGAGATGCACTCAAGTTAAGTTGTCAGTACAGCTAGGGGGCTAGGTGTTAAATAAATCGGCCCCGATTAAAGTATTTCATGTTCCACGCGTCTACCTAGTAGTATGATCGTACCACCGCCAAATGAGCAATGGGAGGAAGCCTACCAAAACTACCGTGAAGAACTGGAGCAGTTCGTGCAGGGACGGGTAGCTGACGAAGTGGTGGAAGATCTATTGCAGGAAGTTTGGGGTGCTTTTGCCAGCAGCTTAGAAACACAAACTATTGAACAGCCACGAGCCTGGTTGTACCGGGTTACCCGCAATCGCATTACGGATCATTTCCGCCGGCAAAAAGGGAAACCAGCCTTCGCCGACCTGACCCCCGAGATAGCCCCGGAAACGGAAGACCGTGCCCTGCCCAATCCCGACGACACCTGGGAAGACATCTTCGCCGCCCTAGAGGAACTACCACCTAATCAACGGGAAGTTTTCGTGCGTAACGAGTTGGACGGAGAAACCCTGCGAGAAATTGCGGATGATTTGGGGCTCCCGCTTAAGACCGTCATCTCTCGGAAAGGCTACGCACGCCGCCGTCTACAAGACCTACTCTGGGAGGTATACGATAATTATTTCGGGGAAGAATAGAGTAATTCCTGGAATCACCGTCTACTCATACGTAAGCTAGGAACGAATACTCGGCGGACGAGCCAAGCTTCGCAAGTCTCAGCCGACGAGCAACAATCTACCTTGATAAAAAACCATAACAATATGCACCATCATAAGCACCATCACGGTCGTGGACGCGGCCACCGTCGTCGTCAACGCCCACAATACGGCCCTCGTAGGCCGAAGCATAATGTGCCCGTAAATATCCGAGAAACGGATACTGGATTTGAAGCACGGGTATTTTGTGTTGGCTTTACGAAGGAGAACGTCAAAGTTCACCTGATCAATGATATGATCTACATCAGTGGTACCCGCCAACCAACGGATGAACATCCCGATTTTCTCCTCCAGGAGTACCCCATCAAATCCTTCGAGCGCTGGTTCGAGTTGAGTGAGAAGGTAGACCAAGCTGCCGTAACCGCTACCTTCGAAGAGGGCGTGCTGGTCATCACGGCACCCAAAACCGCGGATGCACAGCGCCCAGAACGGGAAGTAGCCGTAGAGTAAGCGAATTGCAGGTTGCAGGTTTTAGGGTGTAAGTTGTAGTTTGTGTCCCTATAACCTGTAACCAGCAAGCTGTATGCCCATCACTCTCCGCCCCGCTACCCGAGAGGACCTTCCGACTCTCCTGGAATTTGAACAAGGCATCATTTTGGCCGAGCGTCCCATGGACCCGACCCTACGCTCCGATCCCATTAGTTACTATGACATTGGCGAGTTGATCGATCGAGAAGATGCTGAAGTGCTAGTCGCTGTAGACGGTGATTTACTTGTTGGTTCCGGGTACGTAAAGGAAAAGGCCTCTCGCCACTACGTACAACCAGCCGTTCATGCTTTTTTAGGCTTTATGTACGTGCGCCCCGAGTACCGTGGCCAGGGCATTAACGGCCGGGTAACTGAAGCCCTCCTTAACTGGGCCCGCACCCGTGGACTCACCGAGGCCCGTCTGACCGTTTATACCAAAAACCCCGGTGCAATCCGCGCCTATGATAAGGTTGGTTTCGAGCAACACCTCATTGAAATGCGTAAGCCGCTGGAGTAGTCAATGCTTGCGGACGTCCCCGTCTGAAACGACCACCAGGCAACGACTTCGGACGGGACGCCCTTAGCCAAGTAGCCATAAGCTATCCTTACATTTGGTACACTGCCAAATATTTTTCTTTCCGTTTCCTCGCGGCTCTCTGCTGTTCTACTCAGAATAAATCATAGCTTACTTTTATGCTATGGCCAAGCAATTTTTCGACGATCAATCCTTCACGCAAGTAAACACGCTTGACCCCGGTGAGTACGACAATTGTCACTTCACCAATTGCTCCCTAGCAGGTACGGATTTAGGTGGTTTTACCTTTGTGGAATGTACCTTCATCGACTGTGACCTTAGCAACGTAACGCTCACCCAGACTGGCTTAAAAACCGTTTACTTCAAGGGCTGTAAACTACTCGCTATCCACTTCGAAGACGCGCAAGACTTCCTGTTTGCCGTCCATTTTGAGCGGTGCAACCTGGAGCTTTCCACCTTTCGCGAATGGAACCTCCAAAAGTCCAGTTTTCTCACTTCTCAACTCATGGAAACTGATTTTACCGGTGCTGACCTCCAGGAAGTAGCCTTCGACAAGTGCGACCTGAGCCGTACCATCTTCGAGCGGACCAATCTGACTGGAGCAGATTTTAGCACAGCTACCAATTACCGTTTATCCCCCGAAGACAACCGCATTAAGGGGGCTAAATTCTCCTTGGATGGTTTACCCGGTTTACTGGCGGAATATCGGATTGTAGTGGAGTGATTAGGCACTATGCGTTATCGGCGTCCATTAACCACTAAGGCTAATCAAGAGCTAAGCTAGGTGTTATTCAAGCAAAAGCGCCTCGGCAGCTCGGCGACCGGCAAAGACTAAGTCTTTTCCGTCTAAAAAACGCCGCTTCGCGGCGTTTTTAGACGGGATTTATCCCGTTAGACCGGTGCCCGAG